>CAXTSD010000215.1:0-4604 GCA_964246775.1 uncultured Acetobacteraceae bacterium
GCGAAGCTCGCCGTGGCGGCGGCGACCGGGCGGCTGCCGCAGGTGCTGCGCGACGGCCGCCTCGCTCCGGTCGCGCACGGCCCGGAGACCAATTACGGCCGCTGGGCGCGCGAATACGACACCCTCGACGAGCGTGACCGCGGCGCCATACGCGCCGAGATCGTGACCCTGCGCCAGCACCCGCTGATTTCGGTCGTGATCCCCGCCTACGACACGGACGCCGCCTTCTTGCGCGAGGCGATCGCCAGCGTGCGCGGCCAGCTCTACGAGAATTGGGAGTTGTGCATTGCCGACGACGCCTCGCCGCTGCCGCAGGTGTGGGAAATCCTGGAGCAGGAAGCGGCTCGGGATGCGCGCATAAAAATCATCCGGCGCGAGCAGAATGGCCATATCGCCGCCGCAACGAACTCGGCGCTCGAGCTCGCGATCGGCGACTTCGTCGCCTTGATGGATCACGACGACGTGCTGCCGGAGCACGCGCTCTATCAGGTCGCGCGCGAGCTTGGCGAACATCCCGATACCGACATGATCTATTCGGACGAGGACGGCATCGACGGCGAGGGCAGGCGCTTCAATCCGTATTTCAAGACCGACTGGAACCTCGACCTGCTGCGTGGCCACAACATGGTGAGCCATCTTGGCGTCTACCGGCGCAGCCTTGTCGCGCAACTCGGCGGCCTGCGCCTCGGCTATGAGGGCAGCCAGGACTACGACCTCGCCTTGCGGTTCTCCGAGCTTTGCGGCCCCGAGCGCATACGCCACATACCGGCGATCCTGTATCACTGGCGCAAGGGCGCCGGCTCGTTTTCGCAGAGCTGGATGGATCGCTGCGTCGCGAGCGCGAGGCGCGCGGTCGTCGAACATCTAGACCGCACCGGCGTCGATGCGAAGGTCGCGGGCAATCCGACGGTCGCGCAGTGGCTGCGCGTCGTCTATCCGGTGCCCGAGCCGCCGCCTCTGGTTTCGGTGATCATCCCGACCAAGGACCGCGCGACACTGCTCGCCCGCTGCACCGAGGGGCTGCTCGAGCGCACCACCTACCGCAACGTCGAAGTGCTGCTCGTCGACAACGGCAGCACCGAGCCGGACGCGCTGGCGCTGCTCGACCGGCTCGCCGGCGACAACCGCGTGCGCGTGCTGCGCCAGCCCGGGCCGTTCAACTACCCGGCGCTCAACAACGCGGCGGCGCGCGCCGCGTCGGGCGACATCCTGCTGCTGCTCAACAACGATGTCGAAGTGATCGACGGCGAGTGGCTCGGCGAAATGGTGAGCCACGCGCTGCGGCCGGAGATCGGCGCGGTCGGCGCGAAGCTGCTCTACCCGGACGGCACGGTGCAGCACGCCGGCGTCGTGATCGGGCTTGGCGGCGTCGCCGGGCACCACTATGTCGGCAAGGCGGGCAACGATCCTGGCTATTTCGGCCACCTGATGCTGGTGCGCGAGGTCTCGGCCGTCACCGCCGCCTGCCTTGCGGTCCGGCGCGAGACCTATTTCGCCGTCGGCGGGCTCAACGAGCAGAACCTTGCCGTCGCCTTCAACGACGTTGATTTCTGCCTGCGCGTCGCCGAACACGGCCTGCGCAATCTCTGGACCCCGTATGCGACGCTCTACCACCTCGAAAGCGTCTCGCGCGGCGTCGATACCGACCCGGTGCGCCACGCCCGCTTCGCCCGCGAGGTCGCCTACATGCACCAGCGTTGGGGCCACCTGCTGCAGCGCGACCCCTATTTCAACCCCAACTTCACCCTGAGCTCCGGCCAGAACGACCTCGCCTTTCCGCCGCGCCGGCCGCGCCCCTGGCAGAGCGGATGGCAAGGCGGGCTCACGGAAATTTCGAAATGACCTTCGGCATGACCTTGGAAACCGAGATCGCCCGGCGACGCACGTTCGCCATCATCTCGCACCCCGATGCCGGCAAGACCACGCTGACCGAGCGGCTGCTGCGCACCGGCGGCGCCATCCAGCTCGCCGGCAACGTGCGCGCCAAGGGCGAGCGCCGGCGCACCCGCTCGGACTGGATGGGCATCGAGCGCGACCGCGGCATCTCCGTCGTCACCTCGGTGATGACCTTCGAACATGCCGGCTGCGTCTTCAACCTTCTCGACACGCCGGGCCACGAGGACTTTTCCGAGGACACCTACCGCACGCTCACCGCAGTCGACAGCGCGGTGATGGTGATCGACGCCGCCAAAGGCATCGAGGCGCGCACCCGAAAGCTGTTCGAGATCTGTCGCCTGCGCGACATTCCGATCATCACCTTCGTCAACAAGATGGACCGCGAAGCGCGCGACGCCTTCGAGCTGCTCGACGAGGTTTCAAACACGCTCGCGCTCGACACCGCCCCGCTCACCTGGCCGGTCGGCCGCGCCGGCGATTTCATCGGCACCTATGACTTGCGCACGCGCGAGAGCCACCTCACCACCAACGTCACGCAATCCGACCCGAGGATGCAGACGCTCGGCGAGGAGATCGACCTGGTGCGCGCCGCCCTGCCGGAGTGGGACGCAGCCGCGTTCGCCGCCGGCCACCTCACGCCGGTGTATTTCGGCAGCGCGATGCGCGAGATCGGGGTCGCCGACCTGCTCGCCGCACTCGCCGAATACGGGCCGCCGCCGCGCGCGCAATCCGCCGACACCCGCGTCGTGCAGGCGGCCGAGCACGCGCTGACCGCGCTGGTGTTCAAGATCCAGGCGAACATGGACCCCAACCACCGCGACCGCATCGCCTTCGCCCGCGTCTGCTCCGGCCGGCTCGAGCGCGGCATGCGGCTGCGTCAGGTGCGCACCGGCAAGCAGATCCCGCTGCACGCGCCGCAATTCTTCTTCGCCCGCGACCGCCAGATCGCCGACGAGGCGTTCGCCGGCGACGTCGTCGGCATCCCGAACCACGGCACGTTGCGCATCGGCGACACGCTGACCGACAACGAGCATCTCAACTTTCTCGGCGTGCCGCATTTCGCCCCGGAAATCCTGCGCCGGGTGCGGCTCGACGATGCCATGAAGGCGAAAAAGCTTAAGCAGGCGCTGCAGGAACTCGCCGAGGAGGGGGTGGTGCAACTATTCCGCCCGCAGGACGGCAGCCAGCCGATCGTCGGCGTGGTCGGTACGCTGCAGCTCGACGTGCTGCAGGCGCGGCTCGCCGGCGAATACGGGGTCTCGATCGGCTTCGAGGCGACGCCCTACAATCTCGCTCGCTGGGTCAGCGGCGACCGCGTTCGGCTCGATCTGTTTCTCATCGCCAACCGCAGCGCGATGGCCGACGATATCGACGGCGATCCGGTCTATCTCGCCAGCTCGGCCTTCATGATGAAGCGTACCGCCGAAGCCAGCAGCGGGCTCCTCTTCCGCGATATCAAGGACGGCCGCGCTGAGTCCGTATTGAGTTGAGCAAGGAAGGCCTACTTTTTTGAGAAAAAGTAGCAAAAAACTTTTGTTCTCTTTGATGCCCTAAGCCGGCATAGCTTTCGGAATCAAAAGCTTTTTGGTTCTTTTTCTCGAAAAAGAACCGCTTTCTTCCATCGCTCTGGCTCAAGCCGCCTGGTTGTGCGGCACACCCTTGTCGGCCAGCAGTGTCTCCAACTCGCCCGACTGATACATCTCGGTCACGATGTCGCAGCCGCCGACGAACTCGCCGCCGACATAGAGCTGCGGCACCGTCGGCCAGTTCGAGAACGCCTTGATGCCCTCGCGCAGCTCCGGGTCCTCGAGCACGTTCGCGGTCCCGAACGGCACCTTGAGCTGGGTCAGTATCTGCACCACCCGCGCCGAGAACCCGCATTGCGGGAACATCGCGTTGCCCTTCATGTAGAGCATCACCGGATTGCCGGCAATCTCGCTTTCGATACGCTCGTGAACGCTCATGCCGTGGTCTCCTTCTGGGGTGCTGACGTCTGCAAGGCGAGGGCGTGCAACTGTCCGCCCATCCGGCCGCCGAGCGCTGCATAGACAAGCTGGTGCTGGGCGACGCGCGAGCGGCCGCGGAACTGCTCGCTGACCACGGTCGCGGCGTAGTGGTCGCCGTCGCCCACCAAGTCCTCGACGGTGACCGTCGCGTCCGGCAGGCCGGCGCGTATCAGCGCCTCGATCTCGCTCGCCGCCATCGCCATCGGCCTCAATCCCCCATCCACTCCGGGAAGAAACGCTCATGCGCGGCCCGCAGCGTGTCAATCGATATGGTCGCGCCGCCCGGCAGTGTCAAACCATCCCCCGAGGCGACGCCGAGCGGCAGGGCAGGGATGCCCGCCGCCGCCGCCCGATCGAGCACGCGGTCGGCGTCGGCCACTGCCAGAATGTAGCGCGCCTGGTCCTCGCCGAACCAGGCGACGTGCGGCGCGCCGTCCAGCGCCGCGAGCCGCGCGCCGACGCCGCCGGCCAGCGCCATCTCGGCGACCGCGACCAGCAACCCGCCATCCGACACGTCGTGGCAGGCGGCGACCAGCCCCTCGCCGATCAGGCCGCGGACAAAATCGCCATGCGCCCGCTCCGCCAGCAGATCCACGTCGGGCGGCGGCCCCGCCTCGCGCCCGGCGATCTCGCGCAGCCAGAGCGATTGCCCGAGCGCGGTCCCGGCGCCGCCGACCAGCACCAGCGCCAAGCCGTCGGCGC
>CAXTSD010000215.1:4659-4896 GCA_964246775.1 uncultured Acetobacteraceae bacterium
GGGGGTCGGCAGGATGGCCACCCCTGGCGTCGCGTTGTAGCGCGAGACGTTGCCGCTCACCACCGGGAAGTCGAGTGCCCTACACGCCGCCGCCATGCCGCGTATCGCGGCGGCGAACTGGCCCATGACCAGCGGCTTCTCGGGATTGCCGAAATTGAGGTTGTCGGTGATCGCGAGCGGCCGCGCCCCGGTCGCCGTGCTGTTGCGCCAGGCTTCCGCCCCCGCCTGCGCCCCGCC
>CAXTSD010000216.1:0-4881 GCA_964246775.1 uncultured Acetobacteraceae bacterium
GCGCCGCCCCGCCGCCTCGCGGGCGATGCCGCGTCCGCGCGCCTCGGGCCACACGGCGAAGCGCAGGCCGGGGCCGCGCCCGTCGGGTCTCTGGTGCAGGCCGGCGATGCCCTGGAACACGCCCTGCTCGCGCAGCGTGAACATCCCCGCCCCGGTCGTGCCCCAGAACGCGATGTCGGCGGCGAGCTCGTCCATCACCTCGACCGGGCGGCGCACCCCGCCCAGCATCTGGGCAAACGCGCGCGGGTCAGCCTTGAGCCGGATCAGCTCCGGCAGGTCGCGCGCGCTGACCGGGGTCAGCATCAGCCGGGCGGTGCGGATCATCACCGCCGCACCCTGCCGGCGCGGCGGTCACCTGGCCAGCGGGCGGTACTTGATGCGGTGCGGCTCCGTCGCGTCCGAACCGAGGCGTCGTCGCTTGTCCGCCTCGTAGGCCTGGAAGTTGCCCTCGAACCACTCGACGTGGCTGTCGCCCTCGAACGCCAGGATGTGTGTCGCCAGGCGGTCGAGAAACCAGCGGTCGTGGCTGATGATCACCGCGCAGCCGGCGAAATCGGCGAGCGCGTCCTCCAGCGCCCGCAGTGTGTCGACGTCGAGGTCGTTGGTCGGCTCGTCGAGCAGGATGACATTGCTCTCCTGCTTCAGCATCTTGGCCAGATGCACCCGGTTGCGCTCGCCGCCGGACAGGATGCCGACCCGCTTCTGCTGATCCGCACCCTTGAAGTTGAAGGCGCCGACATAGGCGCGCGACGGCACCGCGCGCTTGCCTAGATAGATCACGTCGGTGCCGCCGGAGATCTCCTCCCACACCGTCTTGGTATCCTCCAGGCTGTCGCGCGACTGATCGACGTAGCCGAGGCGCACCGTCTCGCCGACCTTGAGCTCGCCCGCATCCGGCTCGTCCTTGCCGGTGATCATCTTGAACAGCGTGGTCTTGCCCGCCCCGTTCGGCCCGATCACGCCGACAATGCCGCCAGGCGGCAGCTTGAAGTCGAGATCGTCGATCAGCAGCCGGTTGCCGAATGCCTTGCGAAGCTTCTCGGCGGTGATCACGGTGCCGCCCAGGCGCGGCCCGGGCGGGATCACGATGTCGGCGGTGCCGCCGGCGAGCTCGGCGGATTTCTGCAGCATCTCCTCGTATTTGGCGATCCGCGCCCGGCTCTTGGTCTGCCGCGCCCGCGGGCTCGACTGTATCCACTCCTGCTCGGCCGCCAGCGCCCGCTGCCTGGCACTCTCCTCCTTCTCCTCCTGCTTCAGGCGCTTCATCTTCTGGTCGAGCCAGGACGAGTAGTTGCCCTCGAACGGGTAGCCGCGCCCACGCTCGATCTCCAAGATCCAGTTGGTCACGTTGTCGAGGAAGTAGCGGTCGTGGGTCACCACCATCACCGTACCCTCGTAGTCGCGCAGCGTTCGCTCGAGCCACGAGACGCTCTCGGCGTCGAGATGGTTGGTCGGCTCGTCGAGCAGCAGCAGCTCGGGCTTCTCCAGCAGCAGCCGGCACAGCGCCACCCGGCGCCGCTCACCACCCGACAACGTCGCGACGTTGGCGTCCGGCGGCGGGCAGCGCAGCGCGTCGAGCGCGATCTCGATCCTGCGGTCGAGGTCCCAGCCGTCCTCGGCGTCGATCTTCTCCTGCAAATCCGCCTGCTCGGCGAGCAGCGCCGTCATCGCCTCGTCGTCCATCGGCTCGGCGAACGCCTCGGAGATCGCGTTGAACCGGGCCAGCGCCGCCTGCAGCGGCCCGAACGCCTGCGCCACGTTCTCGGCCACCGTCTTGTCGGCGTCCAGATGCGGCTCCTGGCTCAGATAGCCGACCCGCACGCCCTCCGCCGCCCAGGCCTCGCCGCCGTACTCGGTCTCGATGCCGGCGATGATCTTCATCAGCGTCGACTTGCCGGCGCCGTTCACCCCGAGCACGCCGATCTTCACTCCCGGCAGGAACGACAGCGTGATGCCCTTGAACACCTCGCGCCCACCCGGATAGGCCTTCGTCACGTCCTTCATGACGTAGACATACTGATAGCTCGCCATGCACGGCTCCAAGGCAAAATTCTTTTGGTGTTTAGGGCAGGCACCCGCGACGCGTAAGCGGGCCTGTGCGCTCCGCTCCTCTGCCCGGCGCCTCGCACCTGGCACTTTGCGCCCGGCCCTCTGCGCCTGGCAGGACTTGAACCCGCAACCTAGCCGTTATGAGCGGCCCGCTCTAACCAATTGAGCTACAGGCGCTTGAGGGTGGGCATGGCGTAGCAAGAGGCGAGCAGGGCGCGCAAGGGCTGCGCCCGACCCGCAGCCCCAAGCACTCAGCCCAGGATGCGCCACGGAGCGGCGGCCCACTCACCATCGTGTGTGCGCGGAAGCGGACGGCGCGGATCCGGGCTTCGAACCTCGCAATCCGAAGCCCGGTCGCGTTCGGCGCGTCAGTTGTTGTTGCCGCGACCGCCGGTGAGCTGCAGCAGCAGCATGAACAGGTTGATGAAGTTCAGATACAGGCTGAGCGCGTCGTAGACGCTGCGCTTGGCCGCCGCGTCCGCCCCGTCGGCGTAGGCGAACTGCACGTAGGTGCCCTTGATGCGCTGCGTGTCGTAGGCGGTCAGGCCGGTGAACACGACGACGCCGACGATGCTGACCAGGAACTGCAGCATCGAGCTGTGCACGAAGATGTTCACCACCGAGGCGAGGATGACCCCGATCAGCCCCATGAACAGGAAGCTGCCCATCCTGGTGAGGTCGGTCTTGGTCGTGTAGCCCCAGATCGACATCACGGCGAAGGTGCCGGCGGTGATGAAGAACACCCGCGCGATGCTGCTTCCCGCATAGACCAGGAAGATGTTGGCGATCGAGGCGCCCATCACCGCCGCGAACGCCCAGAAGATCGTCTGCGCCGCGGTCTTGCTCAGCCGGTTGGCCCCGAAGCTCAGCACCATCACGAAGGCGAGCGGCGCAAAGATCAGCAGGTAGGCGAGCCCGGAGGCATGGCGCTGCATGCCGAACTCGGTCTGCACGACCGGGTAGAGCACGTCGATGAAGCTTGAATTCGCCACCGCGTAGGCGACGATGCCGGTGAGCAGCAGCCCGGACGCCATCCAGTTGTAGACGCGCAGCATGTAGGCGCGCAGCCCGGCATCGAGCGTCGCACCCTGCACGCCGGCCTGGCTCCAAGGCCGGGCCCGGTAGTCAGGTGTGAAAGCCATCGTCATCGTTTCCCTGGGGCGTGAGGCCCCGCACGCATCATCTTGGCAGCGGACGAAAATCCTTCAAGCGGATTCGAGAGTAGCGCGCAACGGTTAAACGAGACTTAACCGCGCCGAACCCGGTCCCGGCCCGCTCAATCCCCGCGCAGCAGCCGCGCCGGCGACGCGTTGAGCGCCGACGCGGTGCCGACATAGCCGAAGCCGAGCATCAGCACGACGCAGCCGGCCACCGTCGCCGCCAGCACGCCGGGCAGGAACACCCAGTCCGAGCGCATGACGTAGTGCACGACGCCATAGCTCGCCGCGGTGCCGACCGCGGCGGCGACCAGGCCGGAGGCGAGCCCGATGGTGCCGAACTCGACCAGCCAGGCGGCGCGGATCTGCCGCCGCGTCGCGCCAAGGCTCCTCAGCACCACCGCATCCATCACCCGCTGGCGCTGCCCGGCCGCCACCGTCCCGGCCAGCACCAGCGCGCCCGCCGCCAGCGCGAAGCTCGCCGTCGCCGCCAGCGCCGAGGCCAGCTTGCCGACCAGCTCGGCGACTTCGGCCAGCACGTCGGCGACGCGTATGCCGGTGACGTTCGGCAGCGCGTCGGTCACCGCGCGCAGCACCGCCGCCTGCACGGCGGGCTCGGGCCCGGTGCGCACGGTCGCGATGTCGCTGTGCGGCGCCGCGCTCAGCAGGCCGGGCGAGGCCACCATCGCGTAATTCAGCGACAGCGTCTTCCAGGCGACGTCGCGCTCGTTCGCGATCGTCAGCGTCACGTCCCGCCCGAGCACGTTCAGCGTGATGGTGTCGCCGAGCCTCACCCCCCAGCCATGCGCGAGGTTCGCATCAAACGAGACCAGGGGCTTGCCGGCGTAGTCCGCCGGCCACCACGTGCCGGCGACCAGATGCGTGCCCTCCGGCGGGGTCGCCGCATAGCTCAGCCCGCGGTCGCCGCGGAGCGCCCAGCGCGTCTGCGGCGACGCGTGCACCCGTGCGGCCGGCACGCCGTTCACCGCGACGACGCGGGCGCGCAGGTTCGGCACGTGCTGCACCGCGCCGACGCCTGGCAGGCGGCGCAGGATGGCGTCGAACCGGTCGAGCTGGTCGGGCTGGATGTCGACGAAGAAGAAGGTGGGGGCGGCGGCCGGCAACTGGTCGAGCACGGTTGCGCGTATGTTGCCCTCGATCAGCGCGACGGCGGCGAGGGTCGCGAGCCCGAGCCCGAGCGAGACCATCATCAGCGGGCTCGTGGCACCAGGGCGGTGCAGGTTGGCGACCCCGAGCCGCAGCGATGCCGGCCCCGGCAGCCGCACCCGGCGCGCCACCGCCGTCAAGACCGCGCCGCCGATCCTGAACAGCGCCAGCGTCGCCGCCGCGGCGGCGCAGAACCACAGCGCGAAGAGGCGGTCGGCGGAAGCGAGCACCGTCAGCAGCACCAGCGCTGTCACCAGCGCCGCGTTCACCGCGATCAGCGCCGGCGCCGGCCGCCCGCCCGCCGGCACCAGCCCGTCGCGGAACAGCGCCGCCCCGGCAATGCGCGCCGCCCGCCCGAGCGGCCACAGCGCGAATGACGACGCGGTCAGCACTCCGTAGGCGGCGGCGAGCCCGAGCGGGCCGGGGTACAAACCGAGATGCGGCGGCACCGGCAGCACGTCGCCGAGCACGCGCACCGCCAGCACCGGCAGCGCGGCGCCGACCAGCC
>CAXTSD010000217.1:0-4872 GCA_964246775.1 uncultured Acetobacteraceae bacterium
ACGCTCGACCGCCTCGCCTTGGCGCTCGCCCGCTGGCGGCCGCGCCTCGTCGTCGCCCTGGGCGACACGTTTCACGACCGCGCCGCCGCCGCCCGCCTGCCGGCCACCGAAGCCGCACGTCTCGCCGCAATGACCGCCGCGCACGACTTCGTCTGGGTCGCCGGCAACCACGATCCCGAGCCGCCGGCCGGCCTGCCCGGCCTCGCCTGCGACGAGTTCCGCCACCGCCACCTCACCTTTCGTCACCAGGCCGCCGCCAGCGCCTTGCACACCTTCGCCCCGGCCGGCGAGATCAGCGGCCACTTCCACCCCAAGGCGCGCGTCGTCACCCGCGCCGGCACCGTCGAGCGGCCGTGCTTCGCCGCCTCCGCTCGCCGCATCCTGCTGCCCGCCTTCGGCGCCTATGCCGGCGGGCTCGACGTCTCGCATCCGGCGATCGCCGCCCTGTTCCCGCGCGGCGGCCGCGTCTTCCTGCTCGGCCGCGAGCGGCTGTTCAGCTTCCCGCTCGGCCGCACCGAACCACCCCCGCCCGCTCACGTTCCTACCCACGCGACGACAGGACCGACAGGCAAGGCGTTTCCACCCGGCTGAGCGGCGCCATCGCGCGTCGGCGCGCCGGATCAGGGAGGGGCATGAGCGGGCAGCATCTTTCGTCGGCCTGCAACGAACCTCCTGGACTAGAGAACATGCCGCGAGCCGCCAGCCGACGCCGCAAGATCAGCACAGCGCAGCCGCCGCCGGCCGCCCTCCCGTCCGCCGCATGACGGGCGGCAGCCCGCACCGTGACCACTCCGGCGCGCCCGCAGCGCCGGAAGCGATAGACCCCCGGCGCGGCCTGCGCGTCGTCGGCGACGTGCATGGCGACAGCCGCGCCTTCGCCTTCGCCGTCGAGACCGACCGCTTCGTCATCCAACTCGGCGACCTCACCGACGGCGGCACCGACAGCGCCGGCGTGCTGCGCCTCGCCTTCCGACTGCTCGACGAGGGGCGCGGGCTGTTCCTGCTCGGCAACCACGACCGCAAGCTCGGCCGCGCCCTCGGCAACCAGCCGGTCCGCATCGACGCCCCGCTCGCCCAGACCCTCGCCCAGCTCGACCCGGAGCTGCGCGCCCGCACCCACGCCGAGATCGCCCGCGCCCCGGCCTGGCTCACCCTCGGACGGCGCTTCTTCGTCCACGGCGGCTTTCACACCGGCATGCTCGACCACCGACCACCGCCGCCGCTCGACCGCGTCGACCACCTGCTGTCGCGCGCCCTGTTCGGCCAGACCACCGGCCGCACCCAGCGCGACGGCTTTCCCGAACGCGTGATCAGCTGGGTCGACCACATCCCCGCCGGCCTCACCGTCTATTGCGGCCACGACCGCCGCAGCACCGACGGTCGCCCACTCACCCGCCACGGCATCCAAGGCGGCACCGCCATCTTCGTCGACACCGGCGCCGGCAAGGGCGGGCATCTGTCTTGGATTGATCTGGATTGAAGGAAAGACAGGGGAAGCAAGGCAAGGGCTCTGCCCTTGACCCGCTGGGGTCAGTGGACCCCAGGCCCCATCCCGTCAGGTGTCGCCTCTACTTTGCAGGAGTAGCGGGAGGTTTCACCGGAGGCATCGGGATCCGCAACTCTGAGGGAGGGACTATGCCGTTTTTAGCAGGCTCATCGCGCTTGCTCATACCTACGTCTCCACATCGATCATGGTTTGAAAGTAGATCGTTGTAACCCGCTCCGCGCCTTCAAGCAGATCATTCCTGCGCCGCAAGCCGTTCGGGAAGTGCTTCGCCTGCAAGTCATTCTCAAGACTCATATTGCGCTTTCTGGCCGACGAAATCTCGTCTTCCGTCAAGCGTCCGGCGGCTATCCGCTCCCATTCGAACTGCGCCTCGATGAACAGGGAATCAAGTCCAAGGCTGAGCTGAGAAGCTCCTTCAAGCTGCTTGGCGAGCGGCAACGTGCCTTTCACAACGTCCGCCAGTTGCGCGCCTGCAATGATGCTGCCCCAGACCAGCGGATGCGCCTGCACAACAGCCCACGCTCCAATAGCCGCGCTCGATGTAACCGCACGAGCAAGATCGAAATACCAGATCCGCTTGGCTACGACATCCCTGTATGCTCTGACATACTCAGCGCCGATTTTCAGCTGAACGAGGTGGTTCCAGTAGAGAACCTGCTGACGGCTGTTGTCCGGCGACGGCACTGAACGACTCTCCGATCATTTACCAGCATCACCGCGGTTCTGCAGGAACGAAATCTCGAACCCAACCTGAACCTTCAAACCATCTCCCCCGCATCCATCGCCGCCAGAAACCGCTCGGCATTGCCCCGGATCGCCGCGAGCCGCCCCGGCGCCATGCGCGCCAGCGTGCGCACCGGGAACGCCATCCGCGGGTTGGCGGCGAAGCGCTCCTGATGCCGCGCCATGAAGTCCCAGTACAGGAAATTGAACGGGCAGGCGTCCTGCCCCGTCGCCTCCTTCACCTTGTAGCGGCACGAGGCGCAGTAGTCGCTCATCCGGTTGATGTAGGCGCCCGACGCCGCATAGGGCTTTGATCCCATCACCCCGCCATCCGCATACAGCGCCATGCCGCGCACGTTCGGCATCTCCACCCATTCATAGGCATCGGCGTAGACGATCAGGTACCATTCATCGACGTCGTCCGGATCAAGCCCGGCGAGCAGCGCGAAATTGCCGGTGATCATCAGTCGCTGGATGTGGTGCGCGTAGGCGTGGTCACGCGTGTCGCCGACGGCGTGCGCCATGCAGTTCATCCGCGTCTCGCCCGACCAGTAGAACCACGGCAGCCGCCGCCGCGCGGCAAGCCCGTTGCGCTGCCCGTATTCGGGCATCGAGAGCCAGTAGACGCCGCGCACGTATTCGCGCCAGCCGAGTATCTGGCGGACGAACCCTTCGACGGCGTTGAGCGGCGCCTCGCCGCGCCGATACGCCGCCTCCGCCTCGCGCACCACATGCATCGGCTCGAGCAGGCCGCAGTTGAGCGAGGTGGAGACCAGCGCGTGGAACAGCACCGGCTCGCCGGCCCGCATCGCGTCCTGCCAGTCGCCGAATTGCGGCAGCCGCTCGGCGACGAACGCCGCCAGCGCCGCCTCCGCCTGCTCCGCCGTCACCGGCAACGCGAACCCTTCGGTGCCGCCGAAATGCCCGGCGAACCGCGCCTCGACCAGCGCCATCACCGCCTCGGTCACCCGGTCCGGCGCGAACAGCCGCCGTGCCGGCGCCGCCACCCGCTTGGGCAACGGCTTGCGGTTCTCCGGGTCAAAGTTCCAGCGTCCGCCCGCCGGCTCGTCGCCGTCCATCAGCACGTCGTGGCGGCGGCGCATGTCGCGGTAGAAGAACTCCATGCGCAGCGACTTGCGCGACCTTGCCCAGTGCTGGAACTCCTGGATGCGGCACAGGAAGCGGTCGTCGTCGCGTATCTCGGTCTCGACCCCGGTCAGCGCCTGCCAGTGGCGGAAATCCTCGGCAAGCCGCCACTCGCCCGGCTCGGTCACCACGATGCGCTCCGGCGCGTGGCGCGCGACCGCGCGCAACACCTCGCCGCGCAGCGAGTGCGTGTTCTCCGGCTCGTCCAGCGTCACGTAGTCGACGCTGACACCGCGCCGGCGCAGCGCCGCGGCGAAATGCCGCATGCCGGACAGCACCAGCACGATCTTCTTCTTGTGGTGGCGCACATAGGTGCACTCGGCCGCCACCTCGGCCATCAGCACCGTGTCGGCCGCCGGATCAAGGTCGGCGAGCGACGAGATGGCGAACGAAAGCTGGTCGCCCAGGATCAAACGCAGCGTGCCGCCCAAGCCTGCCCTCCCGCCATCCCCGCCCCCGCGATCTTCGCGGCCTGCCGCTGCGCCAGACTGTGGCGCCGCTTTGCCTCTCGACAAGGGAGGCGTGGCCGCAGGACACTCGGCCCCGGGATGCCTCCCGGAGATCCATGCGTCAGCTTCTGCTCCTGCGTCACGCGAAGTCCGCGTCGGACGACCCGACGATCACCGACCACGCCCGACCGCTCGACGCGCGCGGCCAGGAGGCGGCGCGGCTGATGCGAGGCGCCTTGCGAGAGCTCGGCGTCGCGCCGCAACTCGCCCTGGTGTCGTCCTCGCGGCGCACCAGACAGACGCTCGCCGCACTCGAGCCCTGGGACGGCGCCGCGCCCCGGCCGCTGATCCGCTGCCTCGACAGCCTATACCTGGCCTCCGCCGACCAGCTCCTCGGCGTGCTCGGCCAGGTCGGCGACGAGGTCGAACGCCTGCTGATCGTCGCCCACAATCCCGGCCTGCACGATCTCTGCCTGGCCTTGCTCGGCCGCGCCGGCGGCGCCCGGCGAGACGCTCAGCAAGACGGCGCGGCGGAGCGCCTCGCGCTCGACTTCCCGACCGGCGCGCTCGCCGAATTCGCCTGCCCCGCCGCCTGGTCGAGCCTGCCGTCGCCAGAACGGCGCCAGGAACCGCGCGAGGAACTGCGCCAAGGGCAGGCCCGGCTGGTGCGCTTTCTCTGCCCCAAGGACCTGCCAGAGATGGCGAGTTGACGATGCCCCCGACGTCGCCATCGACGCCGACCAGCCATCCCGGCCGGACTTCGCGCCGCCGGCAAGCGAAGGCGAGGGCGTGAGCGAGGGCGTCGGCGAGGCGGGGCCGGCGCCCCACTTCGCGCCCCAGTTCGCGCTCGAGCTCGCCTGCGATGACGGCGCCGCCGCCCGCCTGCTGCGCCATCCCGCCATCACCAGCCAACGCCAGGGCCGGCTCGCCGGCGCCGCGACGACGCTGGTCTGGCACGACACCGCCTCGCGCGACCTCGCCGCCGCCGGCCTCGCGCTCAGCCTGTCGCGCGGATGCTGGCGGCTCGAACGCCTCGGCGCCGACGCC
>CAXTSD010000218.1:0-4839 GCA_964246775.1 uncultured Acetobacteraceae bacterium
GAGCAGAAAGGCGACGAAGGCCGCGGCGCCGTCGGGATTGGCGGCGTCGCGCAGCACCGTCGCCGTGTAGTGCGCGGCGAGTGCCGTCGGCGGCGGCAGCCTGATCGCCGGAATGCGCAGGTCGGTGGTCTCGGTCGAATAAAAAAAGCCGACGTCGAGCTCGCCCGATTGCAGCCGGCCGACCAGGTTTTCCTCGGGCAGCACCTGCGCCGGGTTGTCCGGCGCGCCGAGCACGCGCCGCGGCAGCTCGGGCAGCTTCTCGGTCGCCGCCGTCCTGTCGAGCAGCTCGACGGTCAGCTTGCCCTTCGGATCGAGCTTCGGATCGGTGCGGCCGATCTTGATGCCTGGCTGCTGCAGCACCTCGTACCACGGTCGCGACCGAAGCGCGGCGGCGAAGCGGCTCGCGGGATTGTAGCCGATCACCAGCGGCGACTGCGCGAAAGCGACATACCAGCGCACCCAGTCGCCGTTGGCGCCGCCGGTCAGCGCCGCGTTCACCGCCGGCGTCGCGCTGATGAACACGTCGCCGCGACGCAGCCGGCCGCGTATCTCTGCGGCGAGCTTGTTGGAGCCGCCGGCATAGCCCGCGAACCGGCCACGGCCGGTTTCGGTAAAGGCGCTGCCGATGCCGTGCTCCATCAGGTTGGCAAGCGAGCCGGCGTAGAGCACGTTCACCGTGCCGCCCGCCGGCGCTTCGGGCGAACCCTGGGCGGCGGCGATGCGACGTAGGGCCAGGGTTGGCAGCGCGAGGCAGGCGCAGGCAAGCATGACGTCGCGTCGGCGCATGGCGGTGTCCTCGGAAAGCAGGCGGTTGAGATCTGGCGGCGGGCGTCAGGACATCGCGAGCAGCCCGCCCAGCGCCTGCCGCTCGTGGGCGGTGGCTTGGGCGGCCTGACCCTCGATCCGCCGGTAGAGCGACAGCACCGAGACGCCGGTCGCCGTCAGCTCGGCGCCGCCGCCGCCCTCGCCGCCGCGCGCGGTCTCGACCAGAGGCAGGCTGAACGCCGCGTTCATCGCCTCGACCAGGTCCCAGGCGCGCTTGTAGCTCATGCCCATCGCCCGCCCGGCGGCGGAGATCGAGCCGTGATCGCGCACCGCCTCGAGCAGATCGGCGCGGCCAGGGCCGATGGCGACGCCGTCCGCCAGCACCAGCCGCAAGTGGAGGCCGAGCCGGTCGGGGTGGCGCAACTTGACCATGACGCGTCTCCCTCGCGACGATCTCCCCCTCAGGAAGACCTGGCCGCTACCGCCCATCGCCAGCGCTATAGTCGCATGGCCATAGCGGCAGGTGAAGTCCCGAAGGCCCCCGGCGTCAACCGGGCTCATGATCACGCGGCCCTGATGGCGATGGCGGCATCCCGCCGGCGAGGAACCGTGTAGGGTTGCACACGAGGCAGGGCGTCAGGGTGAGATCATCGGCAATCGGCACGTCGGCCGCCTGATCAGGCGTCTGCCAGCTTCGGCGGCGCTGCCGGTGCTGGCGGCGTGGCTGGCGCTATCCGCCCCACTGGCGGCGGCGGCGGCGGCGGCGAGCCTCGACGTCCCCTGGCCCGATCCCGACACGGTGCACGACGTCACGCCGAGGCAGATCACGCTGTCGAGCAGCGACCCGTTCACCCCCGCCGATATCGGCCAGGCGCGGCGGCGCAGCGTCCGCGCCGTGCTCTACCTGCCGCCCGGGGCCTCGCCGCTGCACAGGGCGCCGGCGGTGGTGCTGCTGCACGGCTCGGTCGGCGACACCGAGGAGCGCGGCTACCGCTACGGCCTGCCGCTGGCCGAGCTCGGCGTCGCCGTGCTGGTCGTCGAGACCTACGCCTCAAGGGCGGACCTCGCGACCTCGTTCATCGGCCGCGCCCTGCACATCACCGAGACGATGTTCGATGCCGACGCCTATGCCGGGCTCGCCGCCCTCGCCGCGCGTCCCGACATCGACGCCGCCCACGTCGCGCTGCTGGGCTTCTCCTACGGCGGCATGGCGACCACCTACGCGCTCTACGACGCCGTCGCCGACCGCCTGGCGCCGATCGGGCCCCGCTTTATTGCCCACATCGCCTACTACACGCCCTGCATCGCCCGCTTCGCCGACAGCCGGACCACCGGCGCGCCGCTGCTGATGCTGTATGGCGGCCGCGACCAGCTCATCCATCCCGACCGCTGCGCCGAAATCGCCCATGACCTGCGCGGCGGCGGCAGCGCCGTCACCATCATCGACTACCCCGAGGCGGTGCACCAATGGGACGGCGAGCTGGCGCCGCGCCTGATCGGCCGCCACCTCGCCGATTGCCGCTTCCGCGTCGACCGCCACGGCATGGTCCACGACGCCGGCTCAGGCGTCGCGATGAATAACTGGTTCACCCGAGGCCTGGTGCTGGCGCTGTGCACCGGCGACCGCCCGTGGCCGATCGGGCGCGACGACGCGGTCACGGCGCAGTCCAACCGCGATCTGCTGCGGTTCTTGACATCGGTGTTTCAGAAGTGAGGAAGGCCAGGGCTTTGCCCTGGACCCACCAAAGGCCGGCGGCCTTTGGAAACCGATTTCTTAGTAAATTGGGATCCAAGGGCCCACTGGCCCTTGGCGTCGGGTCCCATCGCACTTGTGCGATGGGTGCCCGGTCCAGGGCAGCGCCCTGGCCTTGGCTTATATTTGCCTCACCCGATCGTCGCCCAGAGCGGTTCCTTGAGGCGTGCCACAAAGGCGGCATGCGCCGCTACTTCGTCGGCGGTCGGCAGGATCAGGCGTGGCGTGCGGGGGCCGGTCAGAACGTAGGTCGCGGTGGCGAGCGTGGTTGCGGGGCCGGCGAAGGAGAGGCCGCGTTGGCGGCCGCCGGTGAGTTCCAGGTAGACGTCGGCGAGCAGGCGGCAGTCGAGCAGGGCGTTGTGCGTCGTGCGTTGCGCGAGGTCGATGCCGTAGCGACGGCACAGCGAATCGAGGCTGTTCGGCATGCCGGGAAAGCGCGTCTTGGCCAGCACGAGCGTGCAGATCATCCGGTCGGGCAGCAGGCGGGGCAGGCTGAGGCGGCCGAACTCCATGTCGAGGAAGCTGAAATCGAACGGCGCGTTGTGGGCGATCAGTGTCGCGTCGCCCAGGAACTCGAGGAACTCGTCGGCGATGTCGATGAAGCGTGGTTTGCCGATCAGGTCGCCGCGGGTGAGGCCGTGGACGCGCGAGGCCTCCTCGGGGATGTCGCGCTCGGGATCGATGAGGTGGTGGAACTGCCGCCCGGTCGGCAGGTCGCTTTCGAGTTCAAGCGCGGCGATCTCGATGATGCGGTCGCCGTTCAGCGGGTCAAGGCCGGTGGTCTCGGTGTCGAACAGGACGGATCGCAAGCCGGGGCGTGAAGCGGGGCGCGTCATCGAGCGAGGCTCCTGCGTATCAGCCGGCGGATGGCGGCGTGGGCGTGGGCGCGGGAGAGCCCGCTGCGTATCACGATGTCGGCGCGCCGCCGCTTTTCGGCATCGGGCATCTGGCGGCTGACCAGTGCGGCAACCTGACTATCGTCCAGGTGACGCCGGCGGCGCAGGCGGGCGCGCTGCACCGCGGCGGGCGCGGAGACGACGATGACCGTATCGACGAGGGCGTCGGCGCCGGTTTCGAGCAGCAGCGGTATGTCGAGCAGCACCAGGCGTGCGCCGGCGCGTCTGGCGCGTGCGAGGAACCGGTGCTGCGCCTCGCGCACCGATGGGTGCAGGATGTGCTCGAGCCGGCGCATCGCCACCTCGTCGCCGATGACACGCTGGCGCAGGGCCGGGCGATCGACCGCGCCATCGGTCACGGTGCCGGGGAACGCGTCGGCGATCAGCTTCACGGCGCGGCCGCCCCGCGCCTGCAAGGCGTGCACGGCGCGGTCGGCATCGAAAACCGGGATGCGGGCGCGACGGAAGGCGGCGGCGGCGGTCGACTTGCCCATGCCGATGCCGCCGGTGAGACCGAGAACACGCATTCAGCGGAGCGGGATGTCGCCGGCGACGACGGCTTCAAGCTCGGCATCGACAACCGGGTCGACGCCGAACCAGGCGCGAAATCCGCCGCGTGCCTGGTGCAGCAGCATGCCCAGGCCATCGACTGGATGGTGGCCAAGTCGGGCGGCGGCGGCCAGCAGCGGCGTCTCGCGCGGGACATAGACGATGTCCGCCACCACCAGGCGGCGGCTTGCGCCGGTGAGGTCGATTGCGGGCGTGGTGTCGTCGGTCATGCCAAGGCTGGTGGTGTTGACCAGCAGGTCGCACCCGTCCAGCGCCAGGTCGCGATGCTGCCACTCGACGAGGCGCAAGCCGGGCAGCGCCTCGGCTAGTGCTTGGGCGCGGCTGGGCGTGCGGTTGCTGATCGTGACGTCGAGCCCGCTGTCGAGCAGTGCTGCGGCGATCGCCCGCGCCGCACCGCCGGCGCCGAGCAGCAAGGCATGGCCGGCCGGCGTCACGCCGTGAGCCTTGAGGTTGGCGACGAAACCGTCGCCGTCAGTGTTGCTGCCGATCGCGCCAGCCGGCGTAAAAACGATCGTGTTGACCGCGCCGGCGCGTTCTGCCGAGCGGTCAAGTTGGTCGACCAGATGGGCTGCCGCTTCCTTGTGCGGGATCGTGACATTGACCCCGGCAAAGCCGGTCGCGCGTAGGCCGGCCAGCGCCGCCGGGAGAGCGGTCGGCGCTGCGGCGAGCGGCAGGTAGGCGCCGTCGATGCCGTAGCGGGCGAGCCAATGATTGTGCAGGCGCGGCGAGCGCGAGTGCCGGACCGGGTAGCCGATAACCCCGGCAAGCCGGGCGCGGCCGGTGATCTGGTGCATGGAGCCTGAGGAAGCATGAGGCGTGCGGCACGGCAAGCCGTGGGCCCGGCCGGCGCCTCGC
>CAXTSD010000219.1:0-4837 GCA_964246775.1 uncultured Acetobacteraceae bacterium
AGCACGTGCAGGCGCCCGCGGCTGAGGCGGACCAGGCCGAGTATGGCGCGCAGCAGCGTCGTCTTGCCGGCGCCGTTCGGGCCGAGCACGCCGACGAACTCGCCGCCGCCGATCGACAGGCTGACATCGGCGAGGATGTCGCGGCCGCCAAGCGACAGCCCGGCTCCGGCGAACTCGACGGCGTTAATCGTCGTCAAAGCCGGCGCTAGCGCCTGATCGTTTCAGGTTGGATCAACCTAAAAGGTAAATCCGCCGCGCCCACACCGCAAAACGCCGGCCCGGTCAACTAATGTCAACGGGTCAGGTTTTAGCGGGCCGGGGCCAGGGCCGGGGCAGGCGCCGCCGCGTCGAGGGCGCGAAGCGCGTCGCTCATCCAGGCCTGATAGGTCTTGCCCGGCGGCTCGGTTTCGGTGGCGCCGATGATGGGCACGCCAGCCGCCTTCGCGATCTGCTGCATCCGCGCCGCGATCGGGTCGCTGGCCTGGCTGTTATAGACCAGCAGCTTGACCTGGCGGGATCTGAGGTCGGTCTCGAACGCGGCGACGTCGGCGGCGCTGGGCTCGGTGTTGTTCATCACCGACAGCTGGAACGACTGGTTGCGGCTGCGCATCCCGATCGCGTCGAACATGTAGCCGAAGATCGGCTCCGTCGCCGTCGCCGAAGCGCCGGCGAGGCGGCCGCGCAGCAGGCCGATCTCCGCCTCGATCGGCTGCATCGAGGCTTGGAATTTCGCAAGCCTCGCCCGGAACCCAGGTGCCGCGGCCGGGTTCTCGGCGGCCAACGCCTCGGTCAGCACCGCGGCGTAGGCCAGCATGGTCTCGGTGTCGTACCAGACATGCGGGTTGTCGCCCGATTTGTGCGCCGCCAGCGACGCGACGACGATCGTGCGGCGTCCTTGCGAGCGCGCCGCGCCAAGCAGCTTGTCCATCCACGGATCGTAGTCGATGCCGCTATAGACGACGATGCGCGCCGCCGAGATCGCGCGCCCGACCGAGGGGCTCGCCTCGAACAGATGCGGGTCCTGATCGGGGTTGCTGAGAATGCTGGTGACCCGCACGTCCGGCCCGCCGATCTGCTGCGCCACGTCGCCATAAAAATTCTCGGCGGCGACGATGTCGATCGGCGCCGCGGCGGCCAGCCTCGCACTTGTCAGCGACACGGCCAACACAGCCAAGACAGCTAGGGCGGCGCGGTGCATGCTGATCTCCCGAAGCTGGGTGCGTTCCTAACGATATAACATAGCAGTTCGTTCACGGAGGCAAGCGGCAAGCTTCCGCCCTCCTGGCTCAGGGCAAGGCTTGCGAGCCCTCGAGCGACGCGCTGATTTCGCAAACCACGCCCTCCGGCTCGAAGCCGATCCTGGCGCTGCCGGCAAGCTCCGTCGCCAGGCTGCGCTCGATCAGCCGCGAGCCGAAACCGCGCCGCTTCGGCGGCGTGACCTGCGGGCCACCCCGCTCGCGCCAGACCAGATGCAGGCGCGACACGGGCGCCGCCTCGACGCTCCAGCCGACCGCAAGCCGCCCGGTATCGACGGACAGGGCGCCGTACTTCACCGCGTTGGTCGCCAGCTCGTGCAGCGCCATCAGCAGCGTCGTCGTCATCCGTCCGGCGATCCAGACCTCCGGTCCGCTGATCACGATACGGTCGGGGAGCGCGTCCAACCGGTATGGCTCGAGTGCCTGGCTGACCAGATCGGTGAGGCTCGCGCCGTCCGAACCGCTACTGGTCAGCACGTCCTGGGCCAGCGCCATCGCCTCGAGGCGGCCGGAGAACGCCTCCATCGCCTCGGCCATCGGCTTGCCTTCCCGAAAGGTCAGCGCCGCCATCGCCGACACGATGGCGAGCGAGTTCTTGATCCGGTGCTTCAGCTCGTCGGCCAGCATCCGCGCATGCGCCTCAGCCGCCTGCCGCGCGGCAAGCTGGTCGCGCAGTTCATACTGCCGCCGCCGCGACAGCACCGCGCCGCGCATGATCGAGATGAAGCTCGTGACCCGCATCGGGCGCTCGAGCAGCACCGTGCCGTGGCCGAGCCCCGCGGTGTCGATCAGCGCGCGCAGCCTTGACGCCGGCTGGCGATTGCCGCGGTTCATCAACAGCACCGTCGGCAGGTTGGACCAGGCCGGCTGCGCATCGAGCCAGGCGGACAGGATATCGATCGCGGCGGCGTCCAGCGCCTCCTCGGCCAGCAGGATCACGCCGTAGCTGTCGGGCGGTTCGGCGAGCACGGCGTCGATGTCGCCGCACATCCGGCAGTCGAGCCCGGCCTTGCCGAGCATCGCAGAGGCCAGCGCCGCGTCGCGCCCGAGCGGCGCCAGCACCAGGACGGTCTCGTTGCGGCGACCGCCGGGCGCCGGCGATGCGTCGGCGCCGATTACCGCGTCACCTGGCCGAGAAACGCCGGCGTGCCGGACAGCACGCCGAGAAAGGCGCTGACCGGCTCGCCGACCGAGATGCTGCCCGGCGAGAGCTTCAGCTCACGGATCGTCGCCTCGTGCGGACCCTGGCGCTTCTTGAGCACCGAGATCGCCTTGTGCACGGCGCCGGCCACCTCGAAGTGACGCAGCAGCACCACCGTGTCCGACATGTAGCTGACGTCGAGCGGGCCCTCGATCGCCGCTCCGATGAAGCCATGCTGCGCCACGATCAGGAAGGACAGCACGCCTTTCTGGCCGAGATAGATCAGCAGGTCGTGCATCTGCGACAGCAGCGCCTCCTCCTGCGGCATTGAGTGGAAATAGCCGGTCAGGCTGTCCATCACCACGATCTTGGCCTGGCCTTCCTCCACCGCCTCGCGCACGATCTGCGAGAACTCGCCTGGCGACAGCTCGGCGGTGCTGATCGACCTGATGCTGATCAGCCCTTGCGCGAGGAACGGCCGCACGTCGAGGCCGAGGCCCTCGGAACGCTTGAGGAAGGTCTCCTGGCGTTCGTCAAAGCAGAACAGCGCCGCGCGCTCGCCGCGCTTGGCCGCCTCATAGGCGTAGAGCGTCGCAACCGAAGTCTTGCCGGTGCCGGTCGGCCCGACGATGAGGCAGGCGGTGCCCTGCTCCAGCCCGCCGCCGAGCAGTGCGTCGAGCCCGGCGATGCCGCTCGTCATCGCCGTCGCGGTGCCCTGCTCGAGCCTGTCGTCGGGATCAAGGCGCGGATACACCTCGAGCCCGTCGGCGCCGATGCGGAAATTGTGGTAGCCGCCGTGGAAGCCCATGCTGCGCATCTTGATCACCGAGAGGCGCCGCCGGACGTTGCCGTATTCCGGCGCCTGGCGCTCCAGCCGGATGATGCCGTGCATGATGTCCTCAAGCGCGATGTCGGGCTCGACATTGTCGATGAACAGCACCGTGCTCGACCTCTCGGCGAAGAATTTCCGCATCATCAGCAGCTGGCGCCGGTAGCGCAGCGGGCTTTCCGCCAGCAGCCGGATCGACATCACCGAATCGAGCACGATCCGGCTCGGCTGCAGGCGGTCGACCGCCTCGAAGATCACGTCCGTCGTCTCGCCGAGCTCGATATCGGCGGTGCTGAACAGCGTCTGGCGCATCGCCGCCTCGTCGGCGTCCGCGGCGGCGAGCTCGACCACCTCGATGCCGTCGAGCGGCCAGCCGTGTATGGCGGCGATGCGCCGCAGCGCCGCCTCGGTCTGGGCGAAGGTGATGAACAGCCCGGTCTCGCCCGGCGCGCCGGCCATCAGGAACTGCAGGCCGAGCGTCGTCTTGCCGGTGCCGGCGTCACCCTCGATCCGCAGAATCTCGCCGCCGGGCAGGCCGCCGGCGAGAACCGCGTCAAGGCCGGCAATGCCGGTGGGCAGCTTCGGCTGAACCGCCCGAGCGGCGCTCAACGCAAGACTCCGGCGGCGTGCGCCCGCGTTTCGCAGGCTGGCACAGTCATGGTGCGCATCCCGCGCTGTTGGACCCCGCCGCAAGTATCTCGATCGATTTCATCAACGCGTTCGTCCTTGAACTTGGCGCGACGACGCGTCTGCACCAGCAGTTCAGGCGTCGCCGGAAAGTGACTGACTGTCGGCAACCGTACATACTGCTTCGTCTCTGTAGGTCAAACCCGTGCGACCAGCAATACGGAGCCTGACCGCAAGCGAGCCGCCGCGGCGGCTGTCGCCGGCGGACGGCAATCGCGGACGGCAGGACAGTGCAGCAGGCAGGAGCGCCACCCATCCGCTCCGGCACAGAGTATTACGGCACCGTCAGATCAGCCGTTAATGTCCCAACCCCTGCACGATCTCTTCAGTCATCTTCTTCGCATCGCCAAACAGCATCATCGTGTTCGGCCGGAAGAACAGCTCGTTGTCGACGCCGGCATAGCCTGACGCCATCGAGCGCTTGATGAACAGCACCGTGCGGGCGCGCTCCACCTCCAGGATCGGCATGCCGTAGATCGGCGATTGCGGGTCGGTCTTGGCCGCCGGGTTGGTCACGTCGTTGGCGCCGATGACGTAGACCACGTCGGCGGTGGCGAACTCGTTGTTGATCTGCTCGAGCTCGAACACCTCGTCATACGGCACGTTGGCCTCGGCGAGCAGCACGTTCATGTGGCCCGGCATGCGGCCGGCGACCGGGTGGATGGCGTATTTCACCTCCACTCCCTCGGCCTTGAGCTGGTCGGCCATCTCGCGCAGCGCGTGCTGCGCCTGCGCCACCGCCATGCCGTAGCCCGGCACCACGATCACCTTGCTGGCGTTCTTCATGATGAACGCCGCGTCGTCGGCGTTGCCGGACTTCACCGTCCGATCCCCGCCCGGCCCGGCCGGGCCGCCGGCAGCCGCCGTCACGCCGAAGCCGCCGAGCAGCACGTTGAAGATCGAGCGGTTCATCCCCTTGCACAT
>CAXTSD010000220.1:0-4833 GCA_964246775.1 uncultured Acetobacteraceae bacterium
CGCGCGCCGATGGTCCAGCCGGCCCCGGTCGCCTCTCCGGCCGCCTGCCCGGCCGCCCCCTCGACCGGCAGATACAGCGTGCGGTCGTGCAGGCGGAACTCGATGTCCTGCCAGAACTCGAAGCGGCGCGGCACCACGCGCAGCCCGGACCAGTGCGGCGGCCGCGGCACCGCCTCGCCGGGAAAACGGGCGTCGAACATGTCGAGCCTCGCCTGCAGGGCGGCGCGGTCCGGCAGCGTGCGGGACTGCTCGGACGCCCAGGCGCCGAGGCGTGAGGGACGCGGGCGGCTCGCAAAATACGCGTCCGCCTCGTCGCCGGCCACCGCCTCGACGGCGCCCTCGATGCGTATCTGCCGACGCAGCGACTTCCAGTGGAACAGCAGGCTCGCCGCAGGGTGCGCGGCGAGGTCCTCGCCCTTGCGGCTCTGCAGGTTGGTGTAGAAGACGAAGCCGCGCGCGTCATGCGACTTGAGCAGCACGATGCGGGCGGCGGGCCGCCCGTCGGCGCCGACGGTTGCGAGCGTCATCGCGTTCGGGTCATTCGGCTCGCGCGCCGCCGCTTCGGCGAACCAGGCATCGAACCTGTCGAACGGCGCCCGGTGCTCGACGACGCCGGGCGCGAGGGGCTGCTGCTGCATCTCGGCACTCGCTATCTTCCTGCCTGGCCTGCTTGCCTGGCCCGCATGGTGTGACAGATGGCACGGCGCGCGCGTCCCGAGGAGGGGGGATGCCGCCTTGCGCTCCGACAAGCGCCTGTGCCACCACCCTCGCGTCACGCCCACCCTTGCGTCACGCCTTGAGCTGTTACGTCAGTCGTCGAGCGGCGCTGGGCGGCGTGCAACCAGCAAAGAGGCGCAGCATGGCCGACCTGGTATCCTCGCCGACCCTCGCGGAGCGGCAGGCGCCGCAGCCTTCCGGAACGCTGATGCAGGGGCGGCGCGGCCTGGTCATGGGCGTCGCCAACGAGCGCTCGCTGGCCTGGGGGATCGCCAGGGCCTGCGCGGCGCAGGGGGCAGAGCTCGCCTTCACCTATCAGGGCGAGGCGCTCGGCAGGCGCGTGCGGCCGCTCGCCGAGAGCATCAGGGCGAAGCTCGTGCTGCCCTGCGACGTCGGCGACGACGCCACCATTGAGGCCACCTTCGCCGCGCTCGAACAGCACTGGGATGGGCTTGATTTCGTCCTGCACGCGATCGGCTGGGCCGACAAGACCTATCTGCGCGGCCTCTATATGGACACGCCGAGGGCCGCCTTCCTCGAAGCGCTCGACATCTCCTGCTTCTCGTTCACCGCCGTCAGCCGGGCGGCGGCGCGGCTGATGCGGCCGGGCGGGGCGCTGCTCACCCTGTCCTATCTCGGCGCCGAGAAGGTGATGCCGCACTACAATGTGATGGGCGTCGCCAAGGCCGCGCTCGAGGCGTCGGTGCGCTACCTCGCCGCCGATCTCGGCCCGCGCGGCATCCGGGTCAACGCGCTCAGCGCCGGGCCGATCAAGACGCTGGCGGCGAGCGGCATCGGCGACTTCCGCTACATCCTGCGCTGGAACCAGCTCAACGCGCCGATGGAGCGCAACGTCACGCTCGACGATGTCGGCGGCGCCGGGATGTATCTGCTGTCTGAGCTGGCGAGCGGGGTCACCGGCGAGGTGCACCATGTCGATTGCGGCTACCACGTGGTCGGCATGAAGAACCCCAATGCGCCGGACATCGCGGTGGCGCCGGAGGGATAGGGCAGGCAAGAGGCTCCGCCGGCTGGGGTCAGTCGACCCCAGACCCCGATTTATATCCGAATTTCCCAGCTACTGCTTAGATGGATTTTAAAGGCTCCGCCTTTAATCAGGGTCCAGGGACGACGTCCCTGGCCTCTTTTCTTACGATGGTCCCCGCATGAGCCACAATTCCTTCGGCCACCTGTTCCGCGTCACCACCTGGGGCGAGAGCCATGGCGAGGCGATCGGCTGCGTCGTCGATGGCTGCCCGCCGCGCATCACGCTGGCGCCGGAAGACATCCAGCCGTTTCTCGACCGCCGCCGTCCCGGCCAGTCGCGCTACACGACGCAGCGCCAGGAGCCCGACCAGGTGCGCATCCTGTCCGGCGTGTTCGAGGGGGTGACGACGGGCACGCCGATCTCGCTGCTGATCGAGAACACCGACCAGCGCTCGCGCGACTACGGCGACATTTCGCAAAGTTTTCGCCCCGGCCACGCCGACCTCGCCTATCACCTCAAATACGGCGTGCGCGACTATCGCGGCGGCGGCCGCAGCTCGGCGCGCGAGACGGCGATGCGCGTCGCCGCCGGCGCCATCGCCCGCAAGGTGCTCGGCGACGGCGTCTCGATCCGCGGCGCGCTGGTGCAGATGGGGCCTGACCACATCGACCGCGCCGCCTTCGACTGGCGGCAGGTGGCGGACAACCCGTTCTTCTGCCCCGACGTCGAGGCGGCCGAGCGCTGGGCGTCGCTGCTCGACGCGGCGCGCCGAAGCGGCTCCTCGCTCGGCGCCGTCGTCGAGGTGCTGGCCGAAGGCGTGCCGGCGGGGCTCGGCGCGCCGCTTTACGCCAAGCTCGACGCCGAGCTTGCCGGTGCGCTGATGGGCATCAATGCGGTCAAGGCGGTGGAGATCGGCGACGGCTTCGCCGCCGCCTCGCTGAGCGGCGAGGACAACGCAGACGAGATGACACCGGAGGCCGATCAGCGGGTCGGCTTCGCCTCCAACCGCGCCGGCGGCATCCTGGGCGGCATCTCCACCGGGCAGCCGGTGGTGGCGCGGTTCGCCGTCAAGCCGACGAGCTCGATCCTGACGCCACGCCGCTCGGTCGACCTCGCCGGGCAGGCCACCCTGGTCTCGACGCGCGGCAGACATGACCCGTGCGTCGGCATACGCGCGGTTCCGGTCGGCGAGGCGATGATGGCCTGCGTGCTCGCCGACCACCTGCTGCGCCACCGCGCGCAGAACCCGGACGCGCCGACCGAGGCACGCCTGTGATGCTTCGATGTGGACGCACCCTCATCACAGAGACGTTATGAGCGTTTCGACGCGTGATCTCTCATCTAGCAGCAATGAACACCGCCCGCGACGCACAAATCCCGGCAGCACTCGATGCGCTCGTGGGTTTCGCGGGAAAACGGTTGTGGAAGGAGCGCATGGCGTTCCTCGAACGCGGTGCGACGCCGACGCTGGCCGGCCGCGCGCTGCTGCGTCGCCACGCCGTCGAGCTGGTGATGGAGCGGCGCCGTCGCGGCTGCGAGCCGCAATGCGAGGCCGATCGCAGGGTGCTGTCGCTTGCCCTCGACGCGGCGCGGCTCATCGACGAGCTCGGCGTCGCCGGGCGTGAGCGCTTTGCCGAACGGCTGCGCGCCGCCCTCGTCGGGCAGGGAGCGCTGATCGACCTGTTCCACCTGCTGGCGACGGCCGAGCGCCATCGCCGGCGCGGCTTTCAGATCGCCTTTCCCGCCTTCGACGACGCGGCGCCGTTCGACCTGTTGCTCAGCCGCGACGGGCTCGAGGCGGAAATCGTCTGCGACCTGATATCGGCCGAGGAGGGCCGCGACCTGCACCGCTATGCCTGGTGCAACCTGGTCGACCGTGTCGACCCCGACCTGCAGGTCTGGCTCGCCAATCATCCCGGCCGCTATCTGCTGAAGATGACGCTGCCGAACGGCTTGCGCCTTGACCCGCACGCATCCGAGCGCTGCGTGCTCGCCACCCTGCATCGCCGCATCAACGCCTTGCTGGCGGAGCGCCGGCGTGCCTGCCACGACGAGGCGGCGGTGCTGCGGCTTGATCCGCTGGTGCTGGCGGCGGCGCGCGCCGACGAGCTCGGGTTGCGCGCCCGGCTGAAGCGCGAATTCGGGCCGGAGGCGCACCTCGCGGTCACCTCGGATGGCGGCTCGGTGTTCGTCATGGCGGCGCGGGCGGCGCGCGAGGAGGAGATTGCCGGCGCCGTGCATCGGCGCATGGCGGCGATCGCGCCGGCGCGGTTCACCGGCAGCCGTCCCGGCATACTCGCCATGTTCATCGAGGATGTCGACCGCGACGACTGGCGGCTGCTCTCTGAGCGGCTGGAGTTGGAGGGCGAGGCCAGGCAGTTCCTGACCCGGCCGGAGGCGCGCTCGGTCGTCGCGATCTCCTGCACGTCGCGTCAGGAGCTGTTCGGGCCGGCGGATTGCGAGGCCGACGAGGGCCTGCGCTTTCGCAACCAGGCGCACCCCGCGGCCAGGCTGCCGGCGCTCGCGTCAGCGGTGATGTCGACGGCATGAGCGGCATGCGCAGCAAGATGGACGGCGCCGGCGCATGGTGGTCCGCATGACCGACACGGACTACCAGCGCAAGCTGATCGAACTCGACCGTCTGCTCAACGATCCCGCCGTGGCGATGGAGCCGGCGCGGGTGTGGAGCATCCTCGACGAGGTCGCGGGGCACGACGACGCCGAGTTCGACCGTCGGGACTAAGGCGGAGCGGCTGATTTACGTTTCAGGTTGATCCAACCTGAAACGATCAGGCGCTAGCTTCCCGTCGCCGCCGACACGCGATGGCGACCGCGGTGGCGCGGCGTGGTGTCGCGCAGGTCGACCGCTGGTGCCGGCAGCGTATCGGCGTAGGCCGTGCCGTTCCAGATCCAGCGATCCTTGCCGTGCACCAGCAGGTCGTGCATGCCGGCGTGGCTGCGGGCGTCGATGCCGATCGGACCGCTGATCGAATCCAGCACCTTCCTCCAGCCCTGTCGGCCGCCGACATAGACCGAGGTGGAGCAGCCGGCCGAACCGCACAGGCTCGCCGATTGCACCTGGACGAACAGCGCCGCATGAGCGCCCCGGCGCGCGGCGGGGGAGACAC
>CAXTSD010000221.1:0-4827 GCA_964246775.1 uncultured Acetobacteraceae bacterium
GCTCGATATCATTGAGCAGCCGGTTCACCGTTCGCTGAAGCGGCGTATTCCTCAATGGTGCGATACTCAGCAGCTGCACCTCTTGGCCAACGAACGAGAATTGGATGCGCGCAATCCACCCGTCGCCACGATGTTTGGCATGGACATGAGGAGGACAGTGGTCGTCCGAGAATACGTACACGTCGGCGCCCGTGCTCGACGATGTGAACACTCGGCTCATAGCCCTCTAGTAAGCCATCGGCTTGGGTTTAGCAAGTCGTGACAGGCTCTAGCTTCATATCCTGCGGGTGATGTCCTTTTCCTCGTGCGCGATCACAAGGCAGGTCGACTCTCGCAGCGCCCGCCGGCGCGACCGAACCGGATGGCCCGGCTCAGCTCGGGCCAGTCGATCGGGTAGAACCAGCGCAGCTCCGGCCGAATCGGCATCAGCGCGTCCACATCCGTGCCGCGATGGCGCGCTCTTCCTCGCCCACGGCTTCGGCGTAGATGGCCGTCGTGGTGAGCTGGGCGTGGCCCAGCCAGCGCTGCACCATGTTGAGCGGAATGCCCTGGCCCACGGCGGCCACCCCCAGCGCATGGCGCAGCCCCTTGGGGCTGGCCTGCGCGCCCTCGATCCCGGCGACGGCCAGCACCTCCTTGACCCGGCGCCAGGCAGTCGCGAGAAGGGCCAGAGCGGCGCGCGGGCAGCCGGGCCGCGCAGCCCGCGGATGCCGAATACTAGGTCGAGCATGGTGGCCAGCTCCGGCGGGATCGGCACCGTGCGGAACAGCCCGCGGCGGCGCTTCTTAAGCGTCTCGAAGGTGACGGCGCCGGCCACGACATCGACCTGCGTGCCAGTGAGGGCGAGCGCCTCGCTGATCCGGCAGCCGGTCCAGGCCAGGGTGTGGCAGAAGGCGCGCACGTCGCGCGGCGCCTGGTCGGCCGCCAGCAGGAAGCGGGTGTGTTCGGCGCCGCTGAGATATTTGCGGCCGCCCTGCTGGTCGTGGATCGACATCATGGCACGACGACCTCGATCAACGTTCCGAAACGGCGGAAATCGGCCGCGTTGAAGGTGAGCAGGCGTGTGATGCCGTGCACCAGCATGGTAGCCACGATGTTGGCGTCATGCACCTGCTTGCCGCCGACCGGGGTTCGGGCGAGCAGGAGACATAGCTCGCGGAACACCTCCGGCCCGTCTTCGGCGACGTTGTAGTCCCGCTTGAACTGGTCGATGTCTGCGAGGGCGTCGGCGATCGGCAGCGCCGACGTGTCACGCTGAGGCCGCGTGACCGTGGCGAGGTACTCGCGCAGGATCTGTCGGCTGACCCAGAGCTCCTGCCGCTCCTGCCGCGCCCGGTCCAACGCCGCCATGGTCCGAGTGTAGAAGGCTGACTGCTTCTGGGTGGAGTAGACGAGGGCGTTGGTGTCGACGAACGCCGGGTCAGCGGCCATCGTCGCCGTACATGTCCTCGCGCCGGAGCGAGACGCTGTCGTCCCAGGGAAGATCGTGGACCGGGTAGTCTGTCATCGTGAACGGCTTGCCGGGCGAGCGGGCGCCAGCCACCGTGATGGCGGCCTCGTGTTCGCCGGCGGGCAGGGGGATGGCGGTCGAGATGGCGCCGTCGGGGCTGACGATGAGACGGGTGTTGATGACGGTCATGGCGGCCTCCTAGTCGGCTGGATCGAGCATTTTCGTGACTATTGTTTCATAGATGCCCTGCGCCGGTCGAGCGCGATCACGCGGGCGAGCGGCCTAACGGCCAGCTTTACTTGGCGTCCGGGCCACCCGGCAGGGCAGGGGCCTCGCCCAAACCCGAGGCGGCAACCCGTCCCTGAAACACTATTGCCTATAGTGTTTCAGGCCGCCTCGGCAAACGTCGCTGTCTTAGCGTTGAGCAATGCTATGCGTAAGCGTCGCGCCCCCGACCCTGTTGCGAGACAAGGGCGGAGCTGATCTGCCTGCTACGGTTTTTGGCGGCGGAGGCGCTTCACCCGATGCCGTTGATAGGCGACGATCTCGCGGGCGAGGGGCAGGCGCGGGTCGAAGCGGAGGTGGGTGATGGAAGCAAATACCGCCTCTGCTGCGAGGTCGGCCGCGGGGACGAGTTTGCACATGATGCCGCCCTCGTCGCCAGCGTAGCTGATCCAGGTCACGCGGCAGTCCATCGGTAAGGAGGCGTTGCGCTGCCCTTGAAGCGTCGCCTGGAGTTCCGGTGTTGGCCGGGCCGGGATCGGCAGGGCTGCGCCGAGCTGGCCCATCAAGCGTTCAACCCGGTCAGGATGGTCGATCACGAGATCACGCGGCCAGGGCAGGCTGAGATGAGACTGGATCCGAGACGGCCCGCTCCTGCCAGTTCCACGGCAGCAGCGTGTGCAGTTCGTGCGCCTTGGTGCGGCCGGACACGACCCGCTCGAGCACGTCGGTCAGCCAGGCCATCGGATCGACGCCGTTCAGCTTGGCCGTCTGGATCAGCGTCAGCGCCAGGGCCCAGTGCTTCGCCCCACCATCCGACCCGGCGAACAGCGCGTTCTTGCGCGTCAGGGTGTGCGGCCGGATCGCCCGCTCGACGACGTTGGTATCCATCTCCACCCGGCCGTCGTCGAGGAATACCACCAGCCCCGGCCAGTGCCGGATGGCGTAACGCATCGCGCGGGCCAGGTCGGACGCGCCGGACACCCGCGTGACCTGCTCGTGCAGCCAGCCGTGCAGCGCCTCCACGATCGGCCGGCTTCGTTCCTCGCGCACGGCCCGGCGGTGCTCGGCCGGGTGGCCACGCATCTCGGCCTCGATGGCATACAGCGCGCGGACCCGCGCCAGCACCTCGGCCGCCAGCGGCGACTTGTCCGACACGAACTGGTCGTAGAAGTGCCGCCGCATGTGCGACCAGCAGAACGCCAGCGTCACCGACGCGTCGTCGCGCGCACCGGCCAGAGCCTTGAACCCGTTGTATCCGTCGACCTGCAACACGCCCCGGAACCCAGCTAGGTGCCCGGCCGGACGCTCGTTCTTGCGGTCGTCCGAGTAGACGTAGGCCGCCATTGGATGACCAGGGCCCTCCCACGGACGATCGTCCACGGCATAGCACCACAGCCGCCCGGTCTTGGTCCGCCCCCGGCCCGGGTCGAGCACCGGCAGCGTGGTGTCGTCGGCGAACACCTTGGGCGAAGCCAGCACCGTGCCGAGCATCAACTCGTAAAGCGGCGTCAGCCACCAGCACGCCCGCCCAACCCAGTTCGCAAGAGTGGAGCGGTCCAGCTTGATGCCCTGGCGCTCCAGCATCTGCGCCTGGCGATACAGCGGTAGGGAATCCGCGAACTTGCTGACCACCACGTGCGCCACCAGCGCCTCTGTGGGCATGCCGCCATCGACGGGGCGGTCGGGTGCGGGCGCGACGACAACGGCGCCCTCGCAGCCGTGGCAGGCGTAACGCGGCCGCCGGGTCACCCGCACCCGCAGCTGGGAGGGCACCATGTCCAGTTGCTCGGTCCGCAGTTCGCCAATGGCGTGCAGGGCATGGCCGCAGCACGGGCATGCGCGGTCCTCGACATCGACCACCACCTCGTAGCGTGGCAGGTGTGCCGGCAACGCCCCGTGGTTGCGGCCCGGCGCCTCGGCGCGCGGCTTGCGCGCCAGGCCAGCCGCCGCCGTGACGGCGTCCTGCCCGGCCTGGTTGGCGGCGACCGTCTGCTCCAACTCCTCCAGCACGAGTTGCAGCTGGTCGGGCGTGAGCTGCTCGGACCGGCGGCCGAACTGGCGACGGGTCAGGCGCTGGATCAGCAGCCGCATCTTGTCGTTCTCGGCGGCCAGTTCGCCTTGCTGCAGCAGCACCGTCCGCAGCATCAGCTGCAACGTCGCAGTGTCCTCCGGCAGGGCGTCAGGGTCGATCTGCACAACATGATGATGAACGGTGCCGCCGCGTCGGGGCCAGTGCTTTTGACCGGATCGGGCGGCTTTTCAGCCCGCCAGTTCAGGCCGGCGGACCGGCACCGGGGCCCGCCACTCGCAGCCATCCAGCAGGGCGGCCAGTTGGGGTGCCGACAGCGCGATCCGACCACTCGACGTGGCCGACGGCCAGACGAACTGGCCTTGCTCCAGCCGCTTGGTCAGCATGCACAGGCCGATCCCGTCATGCCAGATCAGCTTGATCAGCCCGGCGCGACGGCCCCGAAACGCGAACACGGCGCCATCGAACGGGTCGGCAGACAGGCCCTGCTGCACCAGCATCGCCAGCCCGGTCATGCCCTTGCGCATATCGGTCACGCCGCAAGCCAGGTAGACCCGCAGACCGGACGCCAGTGCGATCATTTAGTCCGTCAACGCCCCCAAGACCCGGCGCAGCGCGCGCCCGTCGACATGGGCGTCGACGCGGAGCGACACGCCGCCGGGCAACATGATCTCGATCAGGCCCTCAGGCCGCGGCAGCCTCTCAGGTGCAGGGCACGGGGGCGGTGTCGGCGGCAGCAGGGGAGACGGCGCGCAGCTCGGCGCCAACTCGACCGACGTGAAACGCGGGACCGTGCGGTTCACCGACGAACCCTCGCCGCCTAGGAACTGCTGACGCCAAGTGTAGATCTGGCCCGTGCTGATCCTATGTTTGCGAGCAACCTCCGTCGGCGTCAGGTCCGCGCCAAGGCTCTCGCCGACAATCGCCAGCTTCTGTTCAGCGGTCCAGGAACGCCGGCGCTCAGCATGGGGGAGAACCTCGACAGGGGCTGAACGAGCGCTCGTACGACCAATCGTATGAGCGCTCTCAACCGTGTCGCCCAGGTCCGCCACCATCGTGTCCATAAACCCAGCGGATCACAAACCGCCCGTCACCAGCCAGATGTCACCGCCGCGACGCTTAC
>CAXTSD010000222.1:0-3646 GCA_964246775.1 uncultured Acetobacteraceae bacterium
GTGCCGGTGCAAGGCAGCGGCACCCACGCGGTCGAGGCGGCGATCGGCAGCCTGGTGCCGCGCGACGGCCGGCTGCTCGCGCTGGTCAACGGCGCCTATGGCCGGCGCATCGTCGACATCGCCCGCCGGCTCGGCCGCGACGTCGCGACGCTCGAGTGGCCGGAGAACCGGCAGGTCGAGGCGGTCGCGGTCGCCGCCAGGCTCGACGCCGACCGCGCGATCACCGACGTCGCCGTCGTGCACTGCGAGACCACGAGCGGCCTGCTCAACCCGCTCGAGGCGATCGCCGGCGCGGTCGCGAGTGCGCAACGCCGGCTGCACGTCGACGCGATGAGCTCGTTCGGCGCGGTGCCGATCGACGGCCGGCGCACGCGTTTCGCAAGCCTGGTCGGCTCGGCGAACAAGGGGCTCGAGGGCGTGCCCGGCCTCGCCTTCGTGCTCGCCGAGACCGGCCTGCTCGAGCAAGCCGCCGGCGCCAGCACGAGCCTCGCGCTTGACCTGCACGACCAGTGGCGAGGCTTCGTCCACAACGGGCAGTGGCGCTTCACCCCGCCGGTCCAGGTCGTCGCCGCCCTCGCCGCCGCCCTCGACCAGCTCGAGGCGGAAGGCGGTGTTGCCGCCCGCAACCGTCGCTACCGACAGAACCGCGACGCGCTCGTCGCCGGCATGACCCGGCTCGGCTATGCGCCCTATCTCGAGGCGAGCCTGCAGGCCCCGGTCATCGTGACCTTCCACGAACCGCCGGGCTTCGCGTTTGCGAGTTTTTATGAGTTCCTGGCGGCGCGCGGCATCGTCATCTACCCAGGCAAGCTGACCAGTGAACCAAGCTTCCGCATCGGCTGCATCGGCGCCATCGACGAACGCGACATCGAACGGGCGCTAGAGGCGATCGAAGCGTATCGCCGGTAAGCTGATCTCACTCACCTCGAACAAACGCCGAGAACCGCCTTGCGACCTCGTGCGGCGCAATGGTCGGCCGGCCGAGCTCGGCGATCGAGCCCGGCCGGATGCGCGCATGGATGAAGTGCGGCCCGGCGGTCGCCAGCGCGTCGGCGACGGCCGCGTCAAAGCCCGGCGCGTCGTCGACGATGGCGGCGGCGCGGTAGCCGCAGGCGAGCGCCACGGCGGCGAAATCCACCGAGGGCGAGACGGTGGCCTGGCCGCCGGTGCTGTCGTGCACGCCGTTGTCGAGCAGCACGTGGACGAGGTTGCCCGGCCGGTTGGCGCCGATCGTCGCCAGGGTGCCGAGCTTCATCAGCGCCGCGCCGTCGCCGTCGAGCACGACGACCGGGCGGTCGGTATTGAGCGCGACGCCGAGCCCCATGCCGGCGGCGCAGCCCATCGAGCCGACCTGATAGAGGTGCTGCGGCCGATCGGCGAGGGTGAACAGCTCGCGGCCGCACTTGCCGGTGGTGGCGATCACCGCGGCGCTGTCCGGTATGGCGGCGAGCAGTCGCGCCAGCAACTCGGCGCGCGCCGGCCGCCCGGCGTGTCGTCGCCGGTCAGAGCGCAATCCGGCAGCGGCGGCGGCAGGGGTCGGCTGGTTGAGCCCGCCCTCGGCAACGTCGCCCTGGCGCAGGATCAGGGCGAACGGCAGGCCGGCGCTGCGCATCGCCTGACACGCGCGGTCAAGCGTCGGGCCGATCGCGTCGGCGGTCGCCGGAAACGCCGCGTGCGGCACCTCGATCACGTCGAGCAGCCGGTGCATCGCGCGCCCCATCAGCGCGTGCTGCGGCTCGTCCGGCCGGCCGGGCTCGCCGCGCCACGTGCAGACCAGCAGGGTCGGAATGCGGAACGGCGCGTTAAGCGAGGTCAGCGGGTTGACGGCGTTGCCAAGGCCGGAGTTCTGGCACAGCACGGCGGTGCCGCGCCCGGCAAGCGAGGCGCCGGCGGCGATCGCCACCGCCTCCCCCTCGCTCGCCGCCCCCACATAAGCGAGATCGCCGCGGCACAAGGCGCGGTTGATCAGCGGCGTGAGGAACGAGCACGGCACGCCGGTAAAGAAATCGACGCCGCGCCCGACCGCGGCATCCAGAAAGGCGTCGGCGTCGATCATGCCAAGGTCAGTATGCCAGCGTCATCATGCCAAGTCATTGTCAGCGTCGGCGGCGACATGCAAGCAGTCCGGCGTAGGGGCGAGATCATCGCCCTCGCTCGCAAAGCTAAACCGGGCACGCGGCCAATACGGCGGGAACCCTGTCACGAGCCCGCACCCAACTGGCCAGATCGGGGCTCATCCATTCCAGGAGTTCGGTCGCGTCGCGGTGCCGGTCAGCGAGCTTGACGCCGAGCTTCTCCCAGTTCGAGCCGATGATGGGCTCATGATGCGCAATGCGGTTGCGCAGCTTCAGCAACAGATCCACGCGCTGATGCAACTCGGTCAGGATTTCGCGCTCCTTGCCGGCGAGCGCCCTGTGCGGAAAGGCGATCGGAATGCGATTGGCCCAGAACACGCCGGCATAGGACGGCTTGCACAGCTCGCGCCAGAGATTGAAGTCGGAGGCCGCGATGATGTCCGGCACGGACGGCACCGCCTTGTTGATCCGGCTCTCGGCCTTGACAAGTTCGTGCTGGACTTCGGCATGGGCGTTGCGAAGCCGCGCCACGCGGTTCCAGCCCGGGCCATAGGCGTCGGCGAGAACACGGGCGACCTGGTTGCGAAGGCATACTTCCACCTGCGCCAAGGTGACGGTCAGCCCCGCTCCGACTTCCTGGTTCCAGGCATACAGGCCGAGGGCCCGGTCGACGTCGCCACCAGTGCGGGTAAGGTACTTAGAAAGCCGCTCGCGGCTCAGAGCCTCGGCGACGCGATCGGGGCTGGGACGCGTAGAGCTGGAAATGTCTTGAGGTCCCGGCCGGTCAGTCATATATTGCTCACGGGCGCCTTGAGGGTTTTCCCTGTCTTTCGGCTTGCTGAAAGACACATGCCTCTTGGACATCAATCTTCGTGCGGAGCCGCCTTCGGGCGGCTCTTTGCCCTAGCGCTGTCGATCTTCGTCGCCCGATGCGCCCCTGAGCAATCCCGCCTAGACAAATTGCTAGCCAAAATTGCGCGCCTCCGCGAGGTCGCTCATCGTGTCGACGTCGAGCCAGTGGCCGGTGATGCTGTGCACGCGCACCGGGCGCGTGGCGATCAGTCGGGCGAGCACGGCGGCGAGGTCGGCGGTCGCGAGCGAGCCGTCTTCGCGCATCAGGTCGAGTTCGGCGCCGATCGCGGCGGCACCGGCGGCCGACAGCTTCATCAGCCCGATCCACTCGCCCGAGGCCTCGCCCGCCGGCACGTCGCCGATGCCGGCGAGCAAAGCGGGCTCGTCGTCGAAGAAACCGGTGGCGTGCGGGCGCGTCGCGCGCACCAGGTCGCGCGGGTGGCCGCGTCGGGCGTTGCCGCCCCGCGGGCTCACGTCGACGACGATCGCGATGTCGTCCGGCAGCGCGAGCAATCCATCGAGTATGTAGCGCCGGAACAGCACGTCGCCGTAGACGACGACGGTGTCGCCCTCGAGCCGGTGCGCCGCGCAGGCGAGCGAGGCGGCCTCGCCAGTCGTCGCGTAGTCGTCGTTGTCGACGGTCGCAAAGCCATCGGCGACCACCGCCGCCTTGCGATAGCCGCGCACCACCGTCACGTCGCCCCCCCCGCGCACGGCCC
>CAXTSD010000222.1:3707-4817 GCA_964246775.1 uncultured Acetobacteraceae bacterium
CGCATCGAGCGCCGTGGCGCCGTGCCCGCCCGCGGCGGCGCCGCGCGAGGCGGCGAGAATGATCGCGCGGGTCGCGGCCAGCACCGGCAGGTAGCGACGCGAGGCCGCCTCCAGCTCGTCGTTGCCGGTCAGCACGAAGATGTCGCCGACCGGCGCGATGCGTCCCTCGACGTCCTGCAGCGACTCGTCGGCGGCGATGCGCCGCGCCGTCCGCCGCATGGCGGTGATCGAGGCGCGCACCAGGTGGTTGGCCCAGATCACCAGCGAGACGCCGGCCTCGCGAAACACCTCGGTCGGCGTCGCGTAATACATCGTCGGCACGATCGCGACCGGCGCCCGCCCGCCCCAGCGGCGCATGAACCGGGTGATCTCCTCGGCGGTCGACTTCTTGGAGTGGATCAGGATCGCGTCGGCGCCGGCCTCATGATAGGCCTCGGCGCGGCGCAGCGCCTCCTCCATCGAGTGACCGCTGATCAGCGCCTCGACGCGGGCGACCAGGCAGAAATCGTCGCTGGTCTGGGCGTCCTTGCCGGCGCGTATGCGGCCGCAGAACTCGGCGATGTCGGCCAGCGGCTGCGCCTCGCCGAGAAACGAGTTGGTCTTCGGAAACAGCTTGTCCTCAAGGCAAACCCCGGCGATGCCGCGCTCGCCGAGCTTGCGGGTGAGGCGGCGGACGTTGTTGAAATTGCCGTAGCCGGTGTCGCCGTCGACCAGGATCGGCAGGCGCGTCGCATCGGCCATGTATTCGAGCATCTCGAGCACCTGGGTCCACGACGCCTCGTTGCTGTCGCGCAATCCGAGCATGGCCGACATCGACAGCCCGGAGGCCCAGATGCCGGCAAACCCGGCCTCCTCGACGATCTTCGCCGACAGGCCGCTATGCGCCTCCATGATGAAGGCGAGCTCTGGCGAGGTCAGCAACGCCCGCAACGCCCCGGCGCGGCTGGCCGGAGCGGCGGCCTGCTGACCACGCGGCGGGCCGACTTGCGTCACGTCATCAGGCATCGTAGCGAAATCCCAAGATGGTCTTACCAGAGGCCGCGGCGAGTGGGGCGGCAACGCCCCGCGAGGGAACAATCCTGTAATACCGGTGCAACACTGGCGCAATGC
>CAXTSD010000223.1:0-4807 GCA_964246775.1 uncultured Acetobacteraceae bacterium
CCGCTACTGCCGCTCGACCAGCGCCAGCAGCGCGCGGGCGGTCGCCGCCGCCGTGGGGTGGGGCTGCTCGTAGGGCGCGGGGGTGCCGGCCGAACCGGGCAGCGCGAGCCCGATCGCCTCGGACACCATCGCCATCGTGTTGGCGGTGAACTGGCCGCCGCACGCCCCGGCGGACGGGCAGGCGACGCATTCCAGCTCGTGCAGCTCGGCGTCGCTCATCTTGCCGGCGGCGTGCTGGCCGACCGCCTCGAACACGTCGACCACGGTCACGTCGCGGCCCTGGAAGCGGCCGGGCAGGATCGAGCCGCCGTACATGAACACGCTCGGCACGTTCAGCCGCACCATCGCCATCATCATGCCGGGCAGCGACTTGTCGCAGCCGGCGAGCCCGACCAGCGCGTCGTACGAGTGCCCGCGCATGGTGAGCTCGACGCTGTCGACGATGCACTCGCGGCTGACCAGCGAGGACTTCATGCCCTGATGGCCCATCGCGATGCCGTCGGTCACCGTGATCGTGGTGAACTCGCGCGGCGAGCCGCCGGCCTCGCGGACCCCGAGCTTCACGGATTTCGCCTGCCGGTCGAGCGCGATGTTGCACGGCGCCGCCTCGTTCCAGCAGGTCGCGACGCCGACCAGCGGCTGGGCGATCTCGTCCTCGGTCATCCCCATCGCGTGATAATACGAGCGGTGCGGCGCCCGGCCGGGGCCTTCCGTCACGTGGCGGGACGGCAGGTGCGACTTGTCCCAGCGCTTGGTCAGCATGGCGAAACTCCAAAATGGATTTTAAAGGCTCCGCCTTTAATGGTGTCCAGAGGCAAAGCCTCTGGCCTTACTTGCTTACTTGCCGACTAGCCAGCGCCACCCCGCACCCCAGTCCCGAGCAGGCGCTTTACCGTGCCGACGATCTGGGCGACGCGGAACGGCTTGCGCAGGAAGGCGGCGTAGCCGGAGCAGCGTTCGGCGATCACCGTCTCAGGCATCGAGGACATCATCACGACCGGCACGCCGCCGAGCGCCGGCACGCCCGCCATCTCGCGAAGCATGGCGGCGCCGTCCATCACCGGCATCATCAGGTCGAGCAGGACGAGGTCGGGGTGCTCCTTATTGAGCAGCTCGAACCCTTCGCGGCCGTTGATCGCCGACAGCACCCGGTGACCGGCGTCGGTCAGTATGGCCTCGATGAGCTCGGCGATGCCGAACTCGTCGTCGACCACGAGGATCGTCGCCATTCAGGGATCAAGCCGCGGCGCAGCCTCAGCCTCCGGCGCGCCGCCCGTGGCCGACGAGACGCGCCGCATGATCCGCTCGGCGCTGAGCGGATCCGCCTGCAGCATCAGCCCCTGCGCGCTGGTCGTGAACTCGGTGAGCGAGGGGTCGAAGTCGCTGTCTCGGACCTTCAGCACCGACATCAGCCGGTGCAGGCTGGAGCGCAGCTCGACGTAGCGCAGCAGGACGAGGTTCTCGGCGAGGTTCGACAGGTCGCCGATCGGCGCGCGCATGTTCGGGCCGATGATGTCCGCGACCTCGAGCGTGAACAGCGTCGTGACGCCCAGCACGCGCAGCTCGTTCATCAGCGCGGTGAGGAAATGGCCCATGCGCCTGGGATCGCTGCTGGCCGCCTGCAGCGCGCCGAGCCCGTCGATGAACAGCCGCCGCGTGCCGTGCGTCCTCACCAAGCTGAGGATCTGGGCGCCATAGGCGTCGAGCAGGCCGTCGGTCGGCGGGTGCCAGACCATCCGGACGCCGCCCGAGGCGAGCAGCGGCCCGAGCGAGGGGCAGACCTGCCGGCATTTCGCCGTGATGCGCGCCGGCGTTTCGTAGAAGCCGAACAGCAGGCCGGGCGCCTTGGCGACGCTCGCGGCCAGGAACTGCAGCCCGAGCGTGGTCTTGCCGATGCCTGACGGACCAAGCACGACCGTCGTCGAGGCCTCGGGCAGCCCGCCGCCGAGCAGCCGGTCGAGCCCGTCATTGCCGCAGGTCGTGCGCGCGCCGACGCCGGGATCCTCGCGCGAGGGTCGGGCGAACAGCGATTCGATGCGCGGGTAGATGGTGAGGCCGTCATCGGAGATCTGGTAGGCGTGGCGACCGTGCAGATAGTCGCTGCCGCGCAGCTTCGTGACCTGCAGTATGCTCTCCGACGCCCAGCCGAACAGCTGCACGTCGAGCTCGACGATGCCGTCGACCATGGTGTATTCGGCGGAAATCCTGGAGCCGGCGCCGCTGGTCAGCATGAACATCGTGCAGTCGGTGGCGAGCGCCACCGATTGCAGTTCGTGCAGGAATTCGTTGTAGTCATGCTCGGTCTTCGCGAGATGGACGACGGAGACGATGCCGTCGAGCACCAGCATCGTGGTGCCGCGGGCGACGATCTCGCGCCGCAGCAGGTCGAGCAGGCCGCGCAGCCCCTCCTGGCGCAGCACCAGCAGGCCGTTCAGGTAGGCGAGGCGATCCGGTATGCGCGAGAGGTCGAAGAACGACAGGCCGCTCACGTTCTGCAGCATGCGGGCGTGGCTCTCGGCGAGCAGCGTCACGTAGAGCGCGGAACCAACGGCGCCGGGCAAGTCGCGCGTGTGGTGAAAGCAGATCTGGTTGCCGAACGTCGTCTTGCCCGCCCCTGGCGGGCCCTGGATTATGTAGAGGCCGCCCTTGAGGAAGCCGCCACGGAGCACGTCGTCGAGGCCGCCGATGCCGCTCGACAGGCGCGCGGCACCGGACAGGCTCACGACCGGCTCACGCGGCGGAGCGGCGCGGCAGGGTGATGCTGAGCCGCGCGCCGCCGCCCGGCGGGTCGTCGACGGCGATGTGTCCGCCCATCGCGGCGACGAGCTGCCCGGCGATCCACAGCCCGGCGCCAAAGCCGGAGCGGCGCTCGCTCGCGCCCACCGCATCGTCGAAGCAGTCCGACAGGCGACGCTTGTCGCGCGCCGACATGCCCGCCCCGTGGTCGCGTATGGTGAGCACCGCGGCGTCGTCGGCGGCGGCGGCGGCGTCGACCTCGATCGGGCTGCTGCTGCTGCTGCGCGAGCCGTATTTCAACGCGTTGGACAGCAGGTTGTCGACAACCTGCTCGGCCGCCCGGCGGTCCCAGCGTCCGACGAGGCTGTCCGGGGCGCGCAGCGCGATGCTCGAGCCGGCCTTGCCGGCGGCGGCGCTGAGGCTGTCTATCACGCCGCGCAGAACCGCCGACAGGTCGCAGACCTCGGGCGACAGGGCGAGCGTTCCGGTGGTCAGGTGCGACACGTCGAGCAGGGTCGCGGCGCGCCTGCTGTACTGCGTCATCAGCGTGGCGAGGTGTTCGAGCTTCCGCTCGATCTCGCCGGGGCTGAGCCGGCCGGCGCGCACGCCTGCCTGCAGCAGCTCGAGGTGGCCGAGTATGGGGGTGAGCGGGTTGCGCAGCTCGTGGGCGGCGACGGCGAGGAAGGCGTCGCGCGCCGAGAGCGAGGCGCGCAAGGCGTCGTTCACTTCGAGCAGGTAGTCCTGGCGAGCGTCGTGTCGCTTGGCCGATGACGCGCCCTGCAGTGCTGATGGCGCCCGGCTCGACATGACTGGCGCCACTCCTCAACCCACGTAACGTCAGTCAGCGGCAGCCGTGTGGCGGCGGCGGCCTGCTGCGGCGCACGCGACCGATCGAACAAGACCCGCCGCGACACGGTTTCCTGAACAGAACATAGCCGGCCAGGCCGCCGGGCTCGATACGATCGCCATCACGTTGCGTTGAGCAACGCGGCTTTCGAGAGCGGGGCGTCGCGCCGCGACGGCGGCCCTCGCCGCCCGGCCCGAGGGATGCCATGTTGATTGAAGCAGGAGCCAGACGCATGCAGCAGCGCCCCGCCGCCATCGCACTCGACGTCATCGAGACGCTGTTCCCGATCGAGCCGCTGGCGTCGCACCTGCCGGCGCTCGGCCTGCCGGAGCACGCCTTGGCCGGGTGGTTCGCCGCCACGCTGCGCGACTTCTTCGCGCTCGGCGCCATCGGCACCTTCCAGCCGCTGCGCCAGGTGATGGCCTCGGTGCTCGACGACCTCGTCGCGCGCGCCGGCGCCCGCCCCGACCCGGGAGCGCAGACGGCGATGCTCGACGCGCTCGCCGGCCTGCCCGCCCACCCGGAAGCGGCCGAGGCGATGGACATACTGCGCGCCGCCGGCGTGCACCTGGTCGCACTCAGCAACGGCGGCGACGCGGCGACCAACAAGCTGTTCCTGGCCGCGGGGCTCAGGGCCAGGCTCGACGCCGTGGTCACCGTCGAGCACGTGCACCTGCCGAAGCCGCGCCGCGAGGTGTACCTGTATGCCGCCAAGATCGCGGGCGTCGCGCCGGCGCGCATGATGCTGGTGGCGACGCATCCGTGGGACATCAACGGCGCCCGCTCCGCCGGCCTGCTCGGCGGCTTCGTCGCCCGCGGCCGACCCTACCCGGCCTATCTCAACCCGCCGACGCTCGCCGCACCCGACCTCGTCGCCCTGGCGCGCGAGATCGCCGGGTTGCCTGAATGATGCTGCTGCTCGCCGTCCTCGTGCTCAGCCTCGCCGCCCTCGCCGGGCTCACCCTCGCCATGCTGCACGGCAGCCTGGCGGACGGGCGACGCATTCCCTGGGCCGCCGGCATCGCGCATGGCAGCCTCGGCGCCGCCGGTCTGCTGCTGCTGCTGCTCGGCCTGCACGGCCCGCCGCATGGCCTGCGGCAGGGTGCGACCGCATTCGGCCCGCTCGCCGCCGTGCTGCTCGCCGCGACGCTGCTGCTCGGCGCCGCCCCGGTGCTCGCCCGGCTGCGCAAGCGCCGGATGCCGGTGCTCGCCCACGGGCTGCCC
>CAXTSD010000224.1:0-4805 GCA_964246775.1 uncultured Acetobacteraceae bacterium
CTGCACCGCGTCGTGGGAATCCCCCCAATACGCGCTTTGTCCACGCGACCTAGCTGGCCGCCGAGAACACGCGCAGGTCGGTGCCGGCGCCGGTCGCGCCGAACCGCAACTCGTCGATCGCGTCGTGAACGCGGGTCCAGCGCAGGTAGCCGTCCGGGTCGCCGTCGGCAAGCAGTTTGGTCGCGCGCTGGCGGGCGCGGGCCTGAGCATTGGCGCCATGCTTCTGCAGCATGAGCCGGGCCGCACTCTGGTAGTCGATGCCGGACATGGTTTGCCTTTCTTCGTTGCGCCGCTACCCGATCTGCACCGAACCGGCACGCCTGCTCGGCGCCACCTCGGTCCTGCGGTCATCGGGCAAGTAGCCGCCGTGACATCCTGGCGGAGGGAGTGGGATTCGAACCCACGGTACGCTTTCACGCACACACGCTTTCCAAGCGTGCGCCTTAAGCCGCTCGGCCATCCCTCCACGTCGGCCGGGAAAATAGCAGCACGGATCAGGTGCGCAAGCAGAATACGACACAACCATGACCACTTCGCCAATGGATGCATAATTTCGTAACCTTGCCCCGACAACTCCGATCACAAATTGTTGAGGAAACCATCAATCAAACGTGGGTTCGTCGCCGTGGCCAGCGGGCGATTGTATTGCCGTTGACGAGTCGGGCATCACGCGGCCGCGCGCGCCATGCTGCGATCGCGGGATCAGGCATCCATCTTGAGTGCGGCGAGAAAGGCGGATTGCGGGATCTCGACCTTGCCGAATTGCCGCATCCGCTTCTTGCCCTCCTTCTGCTTGTCGAGCAGCTTGCGCTTGCGGCTGATGTCGCCGCCGTAGCACTTGGCGGTCACGTCCTTCGACAGAGCGCCGATCGTCTCGCGGGCGATCACGCGGCCGCCGATCGCCGCCTGGATCGCAATCTTGAACAACTGACGCGGGATCAAGTCCTTCAGCTTGGCGCAGATCGAGCGGCCCCTCGCCTCGGCGGCGCTGCGGTGGGCGATGAAGGACAGCGCGTCCACCGGCTCGAGGTTGACCAGGATGGAGATGTGCACGAGATCGCTCTCCTCATAACCGTCCATGGCATAGTCGAAGCTTGCATAGCCGCGGCTCACTGACTTCAGCCGGTCATAGAAGTCGAACACCACTTCGTTCAGCGGCAGCCGATAGACCGCCATCGCACGGTCGCCGACATAGGTGAGATCGACCTGTCGGCCGCGACGATCGTTGCACAAGGTCAGAACCGGGCCGAGATAGTCGTCCGGCACCATGATCGTCGCGCGTATCCAGGGCTCCTCGATGCTCTCGATCAGGCTGCCGTCCGGCATGTCGGCGGGATTGTGCAGTTCCAGGGCGGCGCCGCGCGTCGTGTGCAGCTTATAGACCACCGAGGGCGCGGTTGCGATCAGTTCGAGGTTGAACTCCCGCGTCAGCCGCTCCTGGATGATCTCCAGGTGCAGCAGGCCAAGAAAGCCGCAGCGGAAACCAAAGCCGAGCGCCGCCGAGGTCTCCGCCTCATAGTGAAAGGACGCATCGTTCAGACGCAGACGCGACAGGCTCTCGCGCAGCTTCTCGAAATCGTCGGCATCGATCGGATAAAGGCCGCACCAGACCACTGGAATCGACGGCTTGAAGCCGGCCAGCGGCACTGCAGCCGGCCTGCGATCGTCGGTGATGGTGTCGCCCACGTTGCAGTCGGCCACGGTCTTGATCGCACCGGTGATGTAGCCGATCTCGCCGGGTCCGAGATCATCCACGGGCCGCATGGCGGGGGTGAACACGCCGATCTGCTCAAGGCCATGCACGGCGCCGGTCGACATCATGCGTATCTTCGAATGCTTGCGCAGACGCCCCTGCTTGATCCGCACCAGGATGATCACGCCCAGATAGGAGTCGTACCAGCTATCGACCAGCAGCGCCTGCAGCGGCGCGTCCGCATCACCGGACGGCGCCGGCAGACGGGTCACCAAGGCTTCGAGCACGCCCTCGATGTTCAGGCCGGTCTTGGCCGAGATCTGCACCGCGTCATCGGCGGGAATGCCGACCACGTCCTCGATCTGCTGTCGGACGCGTTCGGGCTCGGCCGCCGGCAGGTCGATCTTGTTGAGCACCGGCACGATCTCGTGGTTGGCGTCGAGCGCCTGATAGACGTTGGCCAGCGTCTGCGCCTCAACCCCCTGGCTCGCATCGACCACCAGCAGCGAGCCTTCGCAAGCGGCAAGCGAGCGGCTCACCTCGTAGGCGAAGTCGACATGGCCGGGCGTGTCCATCAGGTTGAGCACGTAGGTCTGGCCGTCCCGCGCCTGGTAAGTCAGCCGCACCGTCTGCGCCTTGATGGTGATGCCGCGCTCGCGCTCGAGCTCCATGTTGTCGAGCACCTGGTTGGTCATCTCGCGCGCGGTCAGCCCGCCGGTATATTGGATCAGCCGGTCGGCGAGCGTCGACTTGCCGTGGTCGATATGGGCGATGATCGAAAAGTTGCGGATGCGCGCGAGCGGGACGTCGGTCATGGCTGGTGATGTAGGCGGAAGCGCGGGAAAAGTCAGTAAGGCAGGAGCCTTGCGCTGGCCTACTACTTGGTCTTCATTCGCATACCTAGGCGCCCCATACCTTTCGCTGTCGCTGTAAAGGGTCGCATGTGTCCGCCCTCTGGCGTCCTCGCGATCAGGCCTGCTTGCTCCAACCGAGCGAGGATGCGGACAGAGTTCGTGTCCTGCCCAGGATACTCCGCGGGCGTCACCAGGCGCTCCACTTGATACCAGCTTGCTCGACCGCCGCTGTTCGCGACAATGCGTAGAGCGTGCTCCTCCGCTTCCGTCAGTTCAATGTGCTCTATCAGCTCGACCTGGTTCATCTGCTCAGCTCCGATCACAATGCATGTCGAGTTCACTTGTTGAAGGGATAACCTGACAGTGGTGTCCGGTTTTCCGGTAGCACTCGCGGGTCACATGATGGGTGATAGAGTGTGCTGCGCACCTGCCCTGTCGCTGGATCTTCGGCAATTTCCGGCATGCGATAATCTTCCAGTGCCGCCGTATGCGTGTTGTTCCAAAGCTCCCGCTGCGCGTCCTCGCCTTCCGGTAATCCCTCTTTGCAGCCCATAGTCTCATACCGCTGATACTCGTTTAGCTCGTGCGCGTGGAATGCCTTGTCCTCGATTGTCGGCTCCAGCTTGCCGTCGGCGATGGCGCGCTGCCGCGCCATCATGGCGTCGTTGAACGGATCCTCGCCGAAGCGATCAACGTGCGCCTGCACTTGGTTCACGCCTTCGCGTGTGATCTTCACGTCGTCCAGTGACTTGGGCTCGATAGGACCGCCGGCCTTGTCAGGATCGAACTCCCGCCTGCTAGATGGCCCGCGGGCACCTTTCGGGGCCGCGTCGGAGGCCGCAGCCGCTGCCTCACTAGCGTCGGCTGCCTCGCCGGTGCCCGCGGCGGTCACGTCCGCAGCCTTGCCAGCGCCACTTGCTGCCCCGGCTAGGTCCCCAGTCTTGGCAACACCGGCCCCGAACTCGCCCACCCGACCGGCGTCACCGGCCGCGCTGAGGACCTTGCCGGCGTCGCCTGCGACTTCGGCGATCCGGCCCGCGTCGGCCGCGGCGCCCATGGCTTCCACCTCGGCGTCTCCCGGCACGACGGCTGTGGCCGCCAGCACCGCCCCTTGCCCCACCAGCTTGCCCACGAACTCGGCCCCGTGCCCCGAGGTCGCTGCCTGCTGATAGGCCGTGCTGACCTGGTTCCACGCCGAGGCTGCCCCAACCATCGTCAGCGTTGGGATTGCTATTGCTCAGCCCGGCGTGGGCCGCGGCTGCATTTCAGGCATCCTGGGTAGCCGGCGACGGCGTGTTGCTCGATGTCCCCGCGTCGGTGCTGGCGCGTACGTCGTAATTGGCGGAGGTGCCTAAGGTGGTGTCGGACACGTGCTAATCTCCCGTGATCGGGCGTCCTGGTGGAGGCGGATCAGGGCACGGCATCCAGCGGAACAAAGCCTGCCCTAAGCGGGCAAATCAAGCAAGGAGAAGCGCGGCCGTCCCGCGCAAGGGAAATCGCTAAAAGGCCCAGTGACCGCGAAGGTGTGTGGAATGGCGATCGGCAGATGATGCCACATCGAGGATGCCCTGCACGGCTGCTTAGCCAGATCTCGCCTGCAAGAAGTGCCTGGTCTGCTGCACGGCAGCCTTGAATTCAGGGCCGGCATCGGGGGCAGCGGCTGGTCGCTTTCTACAGGCATCAAACTTCGAGGCCGCCCAAACCTGGCACCAAGCTGCTCGCCGCATTCGGCTCCGCCCATATGCGATAGCCCTGGGAGGCGAGGGGGCTTGAGCCCCAGACCCCGCCTGATTGGAGCGCGCATGATTTCTCATGTCTGTATCGGCGTCACCGATTGTGATCGAGCCTTCACGTTCTATCAGCCGATCATGCACGGCTTGGATTGGCGCTGAAGTTCCACGAGCCCGGCGAGTCTGCCGGGTGGATGACGCCGGGCGTGCCAAGGCCGCTGGTCGTGGTGTGCACGCCGCTTGATGGTCAGCCGGCCTCGTCCGGCAACGGTCAGATGCTCGCCCTGCTCGCGCCAAGCCGAGACGCGGTAGACCAGGCCTATGCGAAGGCCATGGCGTCGGGGGCCGTCTGTGAAGGACGGCCAGGCCTACGCCCGCACTATCATCCAAATTACTACGGCGCTTACTTCCGAGACCTCGACAACAATAAACTATGCGTCTGCTGCCATAATCCGGCCTAACTCTTAAAAAAGGATTTTAAAGGCTACGCCTTTAATCGGAGTCCATGTGTGGACGGCCCCTTGGGGT
>CAXTSD010000225.1:0-4797 GCA_964246775.1 uncultured Acetobacteraceae bacterium
GGGTCGCGATCGACGATCGCCGGCGTGATGACGCTGCAGAGTTCCGGGCGTTCGACGATGTTGACCGGAATGCCGGCGGCGATTGCCGCGACGGACAGCGCCACGAGCTCGCCCTCCGGGGCGTCGGCGCCGATGGCGACCGCGACGCCGTCGAGCAGCGAGGCGGCGAAGCGCTCGGCGCGGATGACGACGGCGCCGGCGCGGATGAGCGGCTCGGCCTTGCGCGAGGCGACCTCGCCGCTGCAGAGCACGAGGGCGCGCCGCCCGGCAAGGTCGAGAAAGATCGGGAAGTTGCGCATCGATGACCAGATCCCATGCCGCCGCGACGCAGCATAGCCCGGCGCCGCAGCGCCGCGAGAGCGCGGCCAGTTAAGCGGGCGAGCGGACGCGAAATCGGGCGGGGTTGCCTCGGATCGGTAATGCAGTCCACTTAGAAGCAGGCGCGAGGTCGGGCGGCCCGGAGCGGGGGCGGCGCGCCCGTACTGCGCCCCGAGGCTGATGACGGGACAACTGCATGGCGCGCAAGGTGCTGGTGACGGGCGGGGCAGGGTTCATCGGCCGCCATGTGGTGCGCTTGCTGCTGCAGCGCGGCTACGAGGTGCGCGTGCTCGACAGCCTGATCGAGCAGGTGCACGCGCCGTCGCTGCCGCGCCCGGCGATCCTCGCCGAGGTCGAGTTCGTCGAGGGCGACGTGCGCGACGGCGATCTGGTGCGCAAGGCGCTCGCCGGCATCGACCGGGTGATCCACCTGGCCGCCGAGGTCGGCGTCGGGCAGAGCATGTACGCGATCGACCGCTACGTCTCGGTGAACGACAGCGGCACGGCGACGTTGTTCCAGCAGCTGATCGATCGCCCGGTCGAGCGCGTGGTCACCGCCTCGTCGATGTCGATCTACGGCGAAGGCCTGTATCGCCGCGCCGACGGCACGCTGTTGCAGGACGTGGTCCGGCTTGGCATCCGTCCGGCGCATCCCGGCGGCGGCTGGGATCCGGTCGGACCGGACGGCGCGGCGCTGGTTCCGGTGGCGACGCCAGAGTGGAAGCAGCCCAATCTCGCCTCGGTCTACGCGCTGACCAAATACGTCCAGGAGCGGCTGACCCTCACCGTCGCTCCCGCCTACGGCATGCAGGGCGTGGCGCTCAGGCTGTTCAACGTCTACGGGCCAGGTCAGGCGCTCTCCAACCCGTATACCGGCGTGCTGGCGATCTTCGCGTCGCGGCTGCTCAACGGCGAGCGGCCGCTGGTGTTCGAGGATGGCGAGCAGCGTCGCGACTTCGTCCACGTGCGCGACGTCGCCGACGCGTTCCTGCTCGCGCTCGAGACGCCGCAAGCGGCGGGCCAGGTGTTCAACATCGGCAGCGGCCGGGATGTCACGGTGAACGAGGTCGGGGCGACGCTCGCCGGCGCCATGGGCGTCGGCCACCTGCTGCCCGAGGTGATGGGCAAGGCGCGCACCGGCGACATCCGCCACTGCTTCGGCGATATCGGCCAGGCGACACGCGGCCGGCCCGGTGCTGGTGACCGGCGGCGCCGGGTTCATCGGCAGCAACCTCGCCGACCGCCTCGCCGCCGACGGCAACGATGTGCTGGTGTTCGACGCGCTGTCGCGCCCGGGCGCCGAGCGCAATCTCGCCTGGCTGCAGCAACGCCATCCTGATCGCGTGCGTGCGCGCCTCGCCGACCTGCGCGACCGCGCGGCGCTCGCCGAGGCGGTAGGCGAGGCCGCCGCCGTGTTCCACCTCGCCGCGCAGGTCGCGGTGACGACCAGCCTCGCCGACCCGGTCGCCGATTTCGAGATCAATCTCGGCGGCACGTTGAACCTGCTCGAGGCGCTGCGGCCGCGGGGTGGGGTGCCGCTGGTATTCGCCTCGACCAACAAGGTCTACGGCAACCTCGCCGATCTCGCGCTCACGGCCGAAGGCGGCGGCGGCTATCTGCCGCAGGACCCGGCGCTGCGACTGCACGGCATCGGCGAGAGCCGGGCGCTCGACTTCTACACCCCGTACGGCTGCTCGAAGGGGGCGGCCGACCAGTACGTGCTCGACTACGCGCGCTGCTACGGCGTACCGGCCTGCGTGCTGCGGATGTCCTGCATCTACGGGCCGCGCCAGCTCGGCTCCGAGGATCAGGGCTGGCTTGCGCATTTCATGCTCAGCGTCGGCAGGCGCGAGCCGATCCGCATCTACGGCGACGGTCGGCAGGTGCGCGACGTGCTGTATGTCGAGGATGCGGTGTCGGCCTATCTGGCGGCGTGGCAACGCATCGGGCAGGTGTCCGGCCGCGCCTTCAACCTCGGCGGCGGCCCCGCCAACGCGGTGACGCTGCTCGACGTGATCGGCGAGATCGAGCGACTCGTCGGCCGCCAGGCTGATCTTTCGTTTGACGGCTGGCGGCCCGGCGATCAACGATACTTCGTCGCCGACGCGCGGCGTGCCGGCCAGGCGCTCAGCCTGCCGGCACCGCTCGGCTGGCGCGCCGGGCTGCACCGCTTGCACCGCTGGATGGTGGCGGAGCGCCTGGTGCCGGCCGCCGCGCCGGCGAGCGTTGCATGAAGGGCGCAGGATGAGGGTCGCGCTGGTCAACCCGCATTGGAGCTTTGCCGGCAGCATCTATTTCGGCTGCCGCGAGCCGCATCTGCCACTCGAGCTCGGTTGCTGCCGGGTGCTGCTCGAGCGCGCCGGTCACGAGGTGCTGCTGGTCGACGCGCATCTGCAGGATCTCGACGAGGCCGAGTTGCGCCGTCGGGTGGCGGCGTTCGCGCCGGCGATGACGGTGGTCACCACGGCGCCGACTTACCTGTTCTGGCGCTGCGCCCAGCCCGAGCTGCGCGTCCCGAGGCAGGTGCTCGATCTGCTCGCCGACGTCGCCGGCCTGACGGTCGCCGTCGGCCCGCACGGCTCCGCCACGCCGCACGCGGCGCTCGGCAAGCTTGGCGTCGACGTCGTGGTGCGCGGCGAGTGCGAGGAGGCGGTCGTCGCACTCGCCGATGGCGGGCGTGCCGGCCGGGTGGCGGGCACGGCGACGCTTGAGGGCGGCGTGCTGAGGCAGGCCGGCGGCCCGCAGGCGACGCGCTTTACCGACCTGCCGGCGCTCGTCTGGCCCGCCGAGTGGCTCGCCCGCCATCGCCATCACCACCATCGCTTCGAGGCGCGCGTCGACGTGCCGGGGGCCGAGGTGGAGGCCTCGCGCGGCTGCCCGTATCACTGCTCGTTTTGCGCCAAGATCGACTTCCGCGACGTCTACCGGCGGCGCGACCTCACGCCGCTGCTCGCCGAGGTCGACGGCCTGATCGGGAGCGGCGTCGGCTACGTCTATTTCATCGACGAGATCTTCCTGCCCCGCCGCGACCTGCTCGAGGCGCTGGTCGGGCGCGCCGTGCAGTTCGGCATCCAGACGCGCATCGATCTGTGGTCGCCCGACATGCTGGAGCTGCTCGGCCGCGCCGGCTGCGTCTCGATCGAGGCCGGCGTCGAGAGCCTGACCGTCGAGGGTCGTGCGGCGCTTGCGAAACGCTGCAAGATGACGACCGACGAGCTCGCCGACCGGCTGATCCTGGCGCGCCGGCACGTGCCGTTCGTGCAGGCGAACCTGATCGAGACGCCAGGCGACGCCGCCGAGCTGGTGCGTGCCTGGCGCGAGCGCCTGCTCGCCGCCGGCGTGTGGGCGAACGATCCGGTGCCGCTCTACCCCTATCCGAGCTCGCCCGACTACCGCCGGCTGTGGGGCGCGCCGGACGAGCGCGCCTGGGAGCGCGCGCACGCGCATTATCTTGGCCAGTTCAGCAGCTTCTCCGACATCCAGGACGGCGCGCCGTCGCCGCTCGGCGAACTCGAAGCGGCGTGCGGCCGGTGCTAGGGCCGATCCTGCTGACCACCGACACGGTCGGCGGCGTCTGGCGCTATACGGTCGACCTCGCGACCGGCCTGCTCGACCGCGACGTGATGCCGATCGTGGCGACGCTCGGGCCGCCGCCCGGCCCGGCCCAGCGCGCGGAGTTGTCGCAGATCGAGCTGGTCGTCACCGACCTGCCGCTCGACTGGACGGCGAGCAGCGCGCGCGAGGTCGCGGGCGCCGCCGCGGCGATCGTTGAACTCGCGGCGGCGCGCAAGGCGGCGACGATGCACCTGCACGCGCCGGCCCTGCTCGGCGCCGACGCGCCGCCGTGCCCGATCGTCGCGGTGCTGCATTCCTGCCTGCTGACCTGGTGGGATACGATGGGCGAAGGGGCGCTGCCGGGAGATTTCGGCTGGCGTTCGGCGCTCACCGCCGCCGGCCTCGCCCGCGCAAACGAGGTGATCGTGCCGTCACAGGCGCTCGCCGACGTCGTTCTGCGGCTCTACCCGACGCGCCAGCTGCACGTGGTGCACAACGGACGCACCGCGTCGCCGGCCAACCCGCGCCGTCGCGATCCCGTCGTGCTGACCTCTGGGCGGCTGTGGGATCAGGCGAAGAACGCGAGGACGCTGGACCGCGCGGCGGCGCTGATCGACGCGCCGGTGATCGCCGCCGGGCGCACCGTCTCGCCGCTCGGCGAGAGCGTCTCGTTCACCCACCTGCGTCTGCTCGGCCACGTCGAACAGCGCCGGCTCGATGCGGAACTGGCGCGCGCCGCGGTGTTCTGTTCGCTGTCGCGCTACGAGCCGTTCGGCCTCGGCGTGCTCGAGGCGGCGCAGGCCGGCTGCGCGCTCGTGCTCTCCGACATTCCGACATTCCGCGAGCTCTGGCAGGGTGCTGCGATTTTCGCCGACCCGCTCGATCCGGCGGCCGTCGCCAGCGCGCTCCGCGAGGCGCTGGCGA
>CAXTSD010000226.1:0-4790 GCA_964246775.1 uncultured Acetobacteraceae bacterium
GTGGCTCATCAGGTCATGGCCGACGCCCGCCGTGCCGCGGTTGAGCAAGGCGAGCGCCAGCGAGAGGATGAAGAACAGCGCGCCCAGCACCGCCGTCGTCCTGGTCAGCAGGTTGGCGGTGCCGCGGCCACCCATGAACGAGCCCATGCCCTGGGTGGTGCCGATGCCCAAGCCGCCGCCCTCGCTGCGCTGGATCAGCACGACGCCAATCATCGCCAGCGTCACGAGCAGGTGCAGGACTAGGAGGGTGCTGATCATGTGCGCCGGATTTTTTGTGAGTTGAGGGAAGAAAGGCCTACTTTTTTGAAAAAAAGTAGCAAAAAACTTTTGTTTGTTTGACTTTGTCGGGTGGGTGGCCAGACCTTCAACATAAAAGCTTTTTGGTTCTTTTTCTCGAAAAAGAACCGCTTCCTTTCGACCCTCAGCGCAAGAATTGATTGCCGATCCGCTCGCGCCCGAGTGTCGAGCCGGGTCCGTGGCCGCAGATGAACGCCACGTCGTCGCCGAGCGGCAGCAGCTTGGTCCTGATGGCGTGGATCAGCGCCGCGTGGTCGCCATAGGCGAAGTCGGTGCGGCCGACCGAGCCGGCGAACAGCACGTCGCCGAGCTGGGCGAAGCGGGCGGTGCGCTCGACGAACACGACGTGCCCCGGCGTGTGGCCGGGGCAGTGCAGCACCTCGAACCGGTGCGGGCCGAGCGACAATACCTCGCCCTCGTCGAGCCAGCGGTCCGGCGTCGCGTTGGCCAAGCCAGGCAGGCCGTACTGGGCGGCCTGCGCCGCAATGCCGTCGAGCAGGAAACGATCGGCCTGGTGCGGCCCGATCAGCGTCACGGCGCCGCCCAGGCCTTCGCGCCCCAGGCCTTCGCGCCCCAGGCCTTCGCGTAACGCCTCGGCGCCGCCGGCGTGGTCGAGGTGGCCGTGCGTCAGCCAGATCGCCTCGACCGCGAGGTCCTTCTCGGCAATCAGGGCGAGTATGCGCTCGGCGTCGCCGCCGGGGTCGATGACGACCGCCCGCCGGCTCGCCTCATCCCAGATCAGGGTGCAGTTCTGCTGCAGCGGGGTGACCGGGACGACGGCGGTCTGGAGCTTGGACATCAGCGCGGTCTGCTGCGCTTCAGCGTCGCCGTCAAGCGCGGCGGCGGCGGCGTGCCGCTCCTCGCCCGGCGCTGCCGGTCCGCCTGCCGCTCATCCTCCGCCGGCTCGTCGCCAGGGCGCAGCTCCTGCAGCGCCGCCACCGCGATGGCGGTGAGCGGGGTCGCCAGGATCAGGCCAGGCAGCCCGAACAGCGCGCCGATGACGGTCTGCGACAGGATGGTCAGCGCCGGCGGCAGGTCGACGGCGCGGCGCTGGATGATCGGCGCCAGCACGTTGCCCTCGAAACCCTGGATGACGGCGTAGAGTATGGCGACGTAGAGCGCCTGCTGCGGCCCCTGCGACAGCGCGACCAGTATCGCCGGCACCGAGCCGGTGATGGCGCCGATATAGGGCACGAAGTTGAGCAGCCCGGAGACCACGCCGAGCACCAGCGCCAGCGGTACCCCGAGCAAGGCGAGGCCGACGCCGGTCAGTATGCCGACGCACAGCATGTCGACCGACTGCCCGGCGAGCCAGTGCCACAGCGTGGTGCCGAGCCGGTCGGCGATGCGCCGTCCGGCGCCGCGCTGGGACGGCGGCAGCAGGCGCATCATGCCGTTCACGTAGACGCCAGGCGAGGCGGCGAAATACAGCCCGGCGACGAAGACGATGAACAGCGTCGAGAGCACGCCGAACACCGAGCCCAGCACGCCGGCGATGTGGCCGGCGATGTTCGGCGGCTGGCCGAGCGAGCCCGCGTCGCCGCTGAGCGAGGGCGGCAGCTGCCTCAGCACCGACCTGCCCCAGTTGGTCTTGCCGAGGGTGTCGCGCAGCTGGTCCGTCCCGGCGACGAGCTGGTGGCGAAGCTCGGTGAACTGGTCGGCGAGGCGCGGGCCGGCATACCAGGCGAGCAGCGCGACGAGGCCGATCCCGACCAGCACGACGAGGCTGAGCGCCGCCCAGTACGGCAGCCGCAGCGTCTGGTGCAGCAGCCGGGCCAGGCCGTGCACGAGGACGGCGAACAGCACCCCGGCGAAGATGGTGAGCAGCACGTCGCTGAGCAGCCACAGCGTCACCCCGACCACGGCGAGACCGAGCATCCAGCGCAGCAGCAGGGCAATCAGCGCCAGCTCGCGCGCCCCGAGGTTGCCCAGCGAATGGCGGCGCGGATCGTCGAGGCGGTCGGCTGGCTCGTCGTTCATCGCCCGTCTGTCTCCAACCGGTTGTCTCACACCAGGGCTCGCTGATCGCGACCCCTGGTATGAGAGTCTTTGTCTTGCGCGCCGCCGGCCGCCAACCCGGCGCGCATACCAACGCTCGCTGACCGCAAGAATCGCGGTCAGCAAGCGTTGCTATCAGGCCTCGGCGAGCTTTTCGCGGCTGGCGCGCACCCGGGTCGCGCGCCGGCCCTCCATCTCCACGACCTCGAACAGCCAGCCGCCGAAGACGATGCGGTCGCCGACCTGCGGCACGCGTTGTAGTAGCGCCAGCACGAGGCCGGCGACGGTGTGGTAGCTGCCCTCCGAGGGCAGGTCGGGCAGGTGCAGCCGGGATTTCACCTCGTCGACCGGCATCATGCCGTCCATCGCCAGCACCCCCGCCTCGGCGGGGTCGACGACGCCGAGCCTGCCCGCCTGCCTCGCCTCGCCGATGATCGCCTCCAGCACGTCGGCCGCCGTCACCACGCCCTCGAAGCTGCCGTATTCGTCGACGACCAGGGCGAGGCCGAGCGGGTCCGAGCGCAGCCGCTCCAGCGCCTCGAGCGCGGTCACCGTGTCCGGCATCACCGCCGCCTGGCGCAGCGCCGCCGCGATCGACAGCTCGCCGCCGTCGAGCAGGCGGTCGAGCACGTCCTTCGCCTGCACGATGCCGACCGGGTTGTCGACGGTGCGGTCGCAGACGACGAGTCGGCTGTGGCTCGCTTGGCGCATCGACTGCACGATGTCGCGCCTCGGATCGGTGCGGTCGATCCAGGCCAGCTCGTTGCGCGGCGTCATGATGGCGCGCACCGGCTTGTCGGCGAGGCGCAGCAGGCGCTCGATCATGTCGCGCTCGCCGGTCTCGAGCACGCCCTCCTGCTCGCCCTCGGCCAGCATCGCCCGCAGCTCCTCCTCGGTCACCGCCTGGCGCGCCGGCCCCGCGGCGCCGAATACGCGCAGCGCCAGATCGGACGAGCGGCCGAGCACCCAGACCACCGGCGCGCTCACCCGCGCGAGCCAGGCGATCGGCCGCGCCATGCGGATCGCGATCAGCTCGGGCGCCCTCAACGCGAGCTGCTTTGGCACCAGCTCGCCGAGCACCAGCGTCAGATAGGTGATCACCACCACGACGACGAACAGCGACAGCCCGTCGGCCGCCCGCGCGAGCGGGGCGACGCGGGCGATCAGCGGCGCCAGGTGCGCCGCCAGCCGCGCGCCGCCGAACACGCCGGCGAGGATGCCGACCAGGGTGATGCCGACCTGCACCGTCGGCAGGAAGCGCTGCGGATCCTCGGCCAGGCCGCGCGCCAGGGCGGCCCCCGCGGCGCCGTTGCGCTCCAGCACCTGCAGCCTGGCGCGCCTGGCCGAGACCAGCGCCATCTCGGTCATCGAGAACAGACCGTTGAGCACGATCAGCAGCAGGATGACGGCGACCTCGATCAGCACTTCCATGCCGGCAGTATAGGCGGGATCGGCGGCCCAAGGTTAGGCGAGTGGGTCAGGCGGGACGCGGCGGCTTTGCCTGGCCTTGCCGAAGCGTCTAGCGTCCGCCTCCGGCCCGCCGCTGCGCGGGACTGAAACGATACTCGGGAGACGCCTGCGCCATGGCCGCCCAGAGCTTGCACCCGCGACTGCCGCCGCTCGCGATCGCGCTGTCCGTCGGCGGCCTGATCCCGTTCGTCGGCCTCGGCTTCGCCGCGGTCAGCGTAGGCGACGAGGCGCAGGCGCGGGCGCTGCTGATCGGGCTGATCGGCTATGGCGCCGTCATCCTCGGCTTTCTCGGCGCCGTGCACTGGGGCCTCGCACTCGCCGGCTATGGCGGGCCGATGCAGACCGGGCGGGTCGCCCGGCTGCGCCTCGGGCTCGGCGTCGTGCCGGCGCTGCTCGGCTGGGCGGCGCTGCTGATCGGGCTCGCCTCGCCCTACCCGTCGCTCAGCCTCGGCTTGCTGATCGCCGGCTTCGTCGGCGTGGTGGTGATCGAGGCGCGGGCGCGCCGCGACGGGCTGGTGCCGAACGGCTACATGGGCATGCGCTGGACGATCACGATCTGCGTCGTCGCCGTGCTCGCCGCCGTCGCCCTGCTGCGGCTCGCCAACGCCCGCCTCGTCGTCTGATATCAGGGCAGCAAGGAAATCCATGCCGTTCCTCCGGCCATCCGTCATCGCGCTGCTGGTCCTGCTTGGCGGCGTCGCCTCGACCTTCGCCTCGCTCGGCGGGCTGAGCGTCGCGGTCGCTGCCTCGGTCGTGGTGGCGCTGCTCGCCTTCGCCTTCGCCGCCCGGCTGCCCGGCAACCGCTCGATGGCGCCGACGGCGCAGGTGGATCAGGCGGACGAGCCGGCGGCGGAGACGCGGCTCGCCGAGCTCGAGGCGGTCACCTCGACGCTGCGCCACGACGTACGCGGCGCGCTGTCGCCGGCGCTGCTGGTCGCCGACCGGCTGCTCGACAGCGCCGAGCCGGCGACCAAGCGAGCCGCCGAGATCGTCATCGCCTCGATCGAGCGGGTCGAGCAGCGGCT
>CAXTSD010000227.1:0-4774 GCA_964246775.1 uncultured Acetobacteraceae bacterium
AAATCACAGCGAATCACGAATGAGGAAAGATTCACAGCCTCAGAGCCCTCGCCTTCCTTGAGCTTGCCTTCCATATCACCCCGCGATGCTAACCCGCCCCCTCTACATCGCGAGCGAGATCTACCGGCGTTCGAGCTACGGCCCGAAGCACCCGCTCGCCGTGCCGCGCGTCTCGACCTGCACGGATCTGTGCCGCGCCATGGGCTGGTTGCCGGACGCGGCGGTGCGCCTGGCGCCGATGGCGAGTATCGCCGACGTCACCCGCTTTCACGCTCCCGACTACGTCGCCGCCCTGGCCCGCGCCGAGGCGAGCCAGACGGTGAGCGACGGGGACCGCGCGCGCTACAACATCGGCGCCGCCGGCAACCCGGTGTATCCCGAGATCTATCGCCGGCCGATGACCTCGGCGGGCGGCGTGATGCTGGCCTGCCGCCTGGCGTTTGAGGGCGGCATCGTGCACTGCCCGGGCGGCGGCACGCACCACGGCCGGCCGGCCGCCGCCTCGGGGTTCTGCTATCTGAACGACCCGGTACTTGGTTTGCTGACCTGGCTCGAGCTCGGGCTGCGCCGGATCGTCTATCTCGACATCGACGCCCATCACGGCGACGGCGTGCAGGACGCGTTCGCGCAGGACGACCGGGTGTTCACGATCAGCGTGCACGAGGCCGGTCGCTGGCCGCATACCGGTGCGGTCGCCGACCGCGCCGGCGGCGCGGCGCGCAACTTCCCGGTGCCGCAGGGTTTCAACGACAGCGAACTCGCCCACCTGCTCGACCACGCGATCCTGCCGCTGATCGAGCGTTTCGAGCCGGAGGCGGTGTTCCTGCAATGCGGCGCCGACGCCCTGGAGGAGGATCCGCTCGCCCGCCTGTCGCTGTCCAACAACGCGCACTGGTCGGTGGTGCGCGCCATGCTGCCGGTCGCGCCGCGTCTGGTGGTGACCGGCGGCGGCGGCTACAATCCGTGGACGGTCGGGCGCTGCTGGGCTGGCGTATGGGCGACGCTGAACGGCATTGCCATCCCGGAGGCGACGAACCCGGCCGCCGAGGCGGTGCTGCGCGGCTTGAGCTTCAACCGCGCCGCCGGACGCAACCCGCCGGCGCACTGGTTCACGACGCTGCGCGACCGGCCGCGCGACGGCCCGGTGCGGCCGGAGATCGAGCGCCTGGCCGAACTCGCCCTGATGGAGACGCTGCCCGCATGACGCGCCTGAGGACACGCCTGACCACGACCTTGCTGATCACCGCGCTGATCGCGCTACCGCTCGCGCTGTCGGCGGCGGAGATCAGCCGCCCGCAGCCGAGCCTGCCGACCGAGCCGCTCGTCATCACCGGGCAGGACGGCCAGCGCCACACCTTCACCGTCGAGGTGGCGAAGACGCCGGGCCAGCAGGAGGTCGGGCTGATGTTCCGCACATCGGTCGCGCCCGACGCCGGCATGATCTTCGACTGGGGCACGCCGCGGCAGAGCCAGATGTGGATGCGCAACACGCTGGTGCCGCTCGACATGGTGTTCATCGCCGCCGACGGCACGATCCGCCACATCGCCGAGAACACGGTGCCGCACAGCCTCGCGATCATCGACGGCCGCGAGCCGGTGCTGGCGACGCTCGAACTCGCCGCCGGCGTCACCGCGCAGGATGACATCCGGGTCGGCGACAAGGTGACCGCGCCCGAGTTCGGCCCCGGCAAGTAGCGCCACACCCTTGCCTCAGCCTGCCCGCTCCCGCATAGCTAGCGCCTGATCGTTTCAGGTTGGCTCAACCTGAAACGTGAATCAGCCGCTTCTACAACGGCGGCATGGCTCGGGGCGTGGCGCAGCCTGGTAGCGCGCGTGTTTTGGGTACACGAGGCCGCCGGTTCGAGTCCGGCCGCCCCGACCAGTATCGTTGGAGATGATCATGCTGCGGGCGAGGATCTTTCAGCAGCCGAAGACGGCGATGCAGTCCGGCGTCGCCGGCACCAGCGAGTGGGTGCTGGAATGGGAGCAGACCGAGCGCCGGGTGCAGGACCCGCTGATGGGCTGGTTCGGCAGCGCCGATACCGAGGCGCAGGTGCGCCTGCGCTTCGACAGCCGCGACGAGGCGATCGCGTTTGCCAAGAAGCGCGGCGCCGAATACTCGGTCGAGATCGCGCCGAAGCGGACGCACAAGCCGAAAGCCTACGCCGACAACTTCCTGTATTCCCGGGTGCAGAACTGGACGCATTGAACCGCTAGCCGCTGCGCCCTTAGCTCAGTCGGATAGAGCAACAGCCTTCTAAGCTGTGGGTCGGTGGTTCGAATCCACCAGGGCGCGCCACCCTCGTCTCGCGTGACGCCGGGAGAAGGTAAAGGCAAGGGGCTTGACCCCGGGGCCGCGCGGCACCCCCGATGCCGTCAGGCTGCATGACGAGGCTTGTCGCGGCGCCCCGGATGTCCGATACGTTTGCGCAAGGGATGCAAACGTCGGCATGAGGGATCATGAACCAGAAAATCAGCCGCAGGATGTTCGCGAGCCTCGCGGGCGGCGCCGGCGCCGCTCTCGCCTTTAGCGGCGGACCGGCCTTGGCGGCGGCCGGCGCGGCCGAGCCGCACACCTACCTGCTGGTGTTCAGCGATCCGGTCGCCGGTGGGCAGGACGGCTACGACGCCTGGTTCAAGGGCGACCACGTCCGCCAGATGCAGGCGATCGACGGCGTGCTCGCCGCCCGGCGCTTGGTGCCGGTCACCGTCGAGCTTCGCCACTCGCCGATCAAGCCGCCGCATGATCTCGTGTTCTACACCATCGCCAACGACCGCTTCGACGCGGCGAGGGACGCGATCGGCAAGCAGGCCGAAGCCGGCGGGGCCTGGCCGCCAGCCGCCGTCGCGACAGTGCGCACCTACACCTATCGCGCCTATCGTCCGCCGATGAAGGGCGTCGGCGGCGAGCCCGCGGGCGCCAAGCCCGGCGCCGCCGCCGAGTACGAAACGCTCGCCTTCGGCGACGCGGTCGCCGGACGCGAGCACGAATACGACGACTGGTACGACACGGTCCACGAACCCGAGCTGATGTCGCGGCCGGGCGTCGTCGGCGGCCGCCGGGCGGTGCTGAACGACGTGCAGATCGGGCCGCCGATCGACCGGCGCCACTACCTGTTCGTGCTCGACATGGTCACCACCGACCTGCCCGCGGTGTTTCACGAGATCGTCGCCGGCGGCCCGCCCTCGCCGACGATGGACCGCACGCACTCCTTCGGCTTCACCTATCAGGCCGTCGGCCCTTAACGGTCGTCAGCCCTCAACATCAGGCAGCCCGCACCATGCAGCACACAGCATTGACGCCGGAGAACACAGTCGTGGTCGACCCGTTCCGTTCCGTCTCGCCACGCTGGTTCGCCATCGCGGCCTTCGTGTTCTTCGCCCCGGTCGTCATCCTCATCATCACCAGGCATCCGGTATGGTGGGCGGACTATCCCGGCATCTTGTTCCACCTGGCGATGTTCATGCTGGTGGCGAAGCTCCCGGCGCCGGACTGGGCGAAGGCGGCGGGCTATGGCTGGCTGGTGCTCGACGTGATGACGGCGGTGCTGACCCTCAACCACGTGCCTTACTCGATCTTCGAATTCGTCCGCTTCGGCGGCCACATCTTCGGCGGCATCTGGCTCGCGACCGCGTCGCTGTCCGGCCCGCGCGGGGTCAAGATCGTCGGCGTCATCACCGGCGTCTACCTGTTCGCCTATACCTTCGTCTCACCCTTCGTGACACCCGTGGCGCTCGGCCCGAACTCGCTGCTGGTGCTGATCTGGCTGGTCCTCGTCGCCCTGCACTACAGCAACGACAGGGTGGCCCACGCCTGACCGCAACCGGTCAAGTCGCCGGCGACGCGCCTGACACCGCCTGCGGCAGGCGCAGCCAGTCGGGCAGCCGCGGACTGAGCCCGACGCCCCCGGCCTCGAGCGCCGCCTCTGGCGCGAGTGCCGCCAGCCGCAGCAGCGCCAGCCCGTCCCGGCCGGCGACCGAGCGCAGCACGCCGACCTCCACGCCGTCGCTCATGACCGGCATGCCAGGCGCCGGCAGCGCCGTCTCGGCGTGGACCGGCACCAGGCGGCGCTTGACCAGGCCGCGATAGCGGGTGCGCGCGGTCAGCTCCTGGCCCATGTAGCAGCCCTTGCTCCAGCAGACGCCGTTCAGCTCGTCGAACCCGGCCTCGAGCAGGACGCTGCGGTCGGCCTCCATGTCGGCCGAGCCGTCCGGCAGGCCAAGCCGGATGCGGTGCAAGTCGTAGGCGCCGGCGTCGCTGTCGGTCGCAATCGCCTCGGCGAGCAGCCGCCACCCGGCCTGCGACAGCCGCGGGTCCGGCGCGCTGATCGCCAGACTTCGCCCGCTGCCCGCCGCAGCGCCCCAGGCGACATGCACGGCGAGCGGCGTCGGCGCGATCGTGACCCGGGCGCGCAGTCGGAACCGGGTGAGGCGCTGCGTGATCGCCACCGCCTGCCCGGCCTCGACATCGAGCAGCAATCGTCCCGGCTCGGCGAAGATGAAGAAGTCGGCGATCCACTTGCCCTGCGGGCTCAGCAGGGCGGACCACACGGCGCGCCCCGGCGCCGCCAGCGCGACGTCGTTCGAAACCAGGCCCTGCAGAAAGGCGACGCGATCCTCGCCGGTGACCTCGAGCACGGCGCGGGCGGGCAGATGGGCGATCGGCATCCCTCCAAGCTGGTCCGACCGGGCCGGCGGAACAAGCCGCCGCCCCGCTTATCGCCCCCGCTGATTGCCCCCGCTGATTGCCAAGCGAAGGCGCCCAGCCCACAAC
>CAXTSD010000228.1:0-4769 GCA_964246775.1 uncultured Acetobacteraceae bacterium
GCGAGAACGGCGGGGCGGTCGCCGACGCCGGCGCCGACGACGAGCACGCGCTCGCCTGGCCGCGGCCGGGCGAGCTGCAGCAGGCGCGCGAGCACCAGCGGCTCCATCAGCACCCGGCCGCCGCCGAGCGGCAGGTCCTCGTCGATATAGGCGAGCGGCCACAGCCGCTCCGGCAGGAAGCGCTCGCGCGGCAACTCGCGCAGCACGTCCAGCAGCCGCCGGTCGCTGACCCGGTTCGGCCGGATCTGCCCGTCGACCATGTGCGCGCGGGCGCTGGCGTAGTCCTGCTTCGGCAGCTGCATGTCCGGCCTCGTTCTGCTCGCGCCCTTATAGGCCGCAAGCAGACCGGCGCGAAATGCGCTCAGGTGGCAATTCCGATAGCTGCATGCCGGTTACATCAGCCGCTGCTCGCCGCAGAACACCTCGAACCCGTCCTGCCGCGCGACGCCCACCAGCGTCATGCCGGCGCGGGTCGCGACGCGCACGGCGAGCGCCGTCGGCGCCGACACCGCGACCAGCACCGGCGCCCCCATCGCCGCCGCCTTCTGCACCAGCTCGACCGACAGCCGGCTCGTCATCACCACCACGCCGTCCGCCGCGCGCTGCCCGGCCGAGGCCAGGGCGCCGCACAGCTTGTCGAGCGCGTTGTGCCGGCCGACGTCCTCGCGCAGCGCGACGAGCCCGGCTTGCGGCGTCCAGAACCCGGCGGCGTGCACCGCTCGCGTCGCCCGATTGAGCGGCTGCGCCGGCGTGAGCGAGGCGGCGGCGGCGGCGATCTCGGCGACCGAGAACCGCCTGTCGCCTTGCACCGGCGGTGGCGGGCGCACGGCGTCGGACAGGCTCTCGAGGCCGCACATTCCGCAACCGGTCGGGCCGGCCAGGCGGCGACGGCGCGTCTCGAGCGCGCCCATGCGCGCGCCGTCGATCCATAGCCGCAGCTCGATGCCGTGATCGGGCTCCGGCGCCGGCACGATCTCGCACTCCTCGAGCTGGCCCGGGTCGCTGAGTATGCCCTCGTTGAGGCTGAAACCGAGGGCGAAGTCCGGCAAGTCGGCCGGGGTCGCCATCATCACCGCGTGCGACAGCCGGTTGTAGCTGAGTGCGACGGCACATTCCTCGGCGATAATGCGTTCGCCGCGCTCGCGGGTCTCGCCGGCGAGCCCGGCGTCGCGCACCGCCAGGCGTGCCAGCGGCAAGGCGGGCGGCGGTGCGCTCAGGCGGCGGCCGGCAGGTGGATGCCGCACTCGACCTTGCCGGTGCCGGCCCAGCGACCACTGCGCGGGTCCTCGCCGGCGGCGACCGAGCGGGTGCACACGGCGCAGCCGATCGACGGATAGCCGGACAGCGACAGCGGGTGGCGAGGCAGGTTCCGACGCACCATCTCCGCCTCGATGCGGTCGGCGTCCCAATCGGCCATCGGGTTGATCTTGACCTTGCCGCCGCTGCACTCGACGAACGGCAGCGCGCCGCGCGTTGTCGCCTGATGGCGCTTGCGTCCGGTCACCCAGGCCTCGAACGGCCGCAACGCGCGGTCGAGCGGCGTCACCTTGCGCAGCTTGCAGCAGGCGTCGGGGTCGTATTGCCAGAGCTCGGCCGCGGGATCAGCCTCGCGCAGTTCGGCGTCGCTCGCCGCGACGTCCCGTACGTCGGTCAGGCCAAGCGCCGCCGTCAGCGTGCGACGGTAGGTCAGAGTCTCGGGGAAATGCTGACGCGTCTCGACGAACAATATCGGCACCGAACGGTCGATGTCCGCGACCAACGACAGCAGAACCGCCGATTCGGCGCCGAACGAGGAAACGATCGCAAGCCGGCCAGTGAACAAGGTGCGAATCGCCTGCTCCAGCACCGCGGCGCCGTCCAGCCGGGTTGCCTCGTCGCGCATGGTCGTCTGGTGCTGGTCGAGCACGGCCGGTGTCCCCTCTGACGCGCCGGTTAGAGCGGAAATGGTCACGCTCCGGAAGCGTATATCGGGACTTGAACGCTGTGCCGACGTAAAATCGGCCATGCAGCTTACGCATGGCGTGGTTCGGACGCCCTGCTTGGAGGCTAGTTCTACATGACCACGTGTTGCTTTGGTGATTTGCCCGGCTGGTGCGTGGTGAGCCCGGTGGGATTCGAACCCACGACCCCATGATTAAAAGTCACGTGCTCTACCGACTGAGCTACGGGCTCGCACTCCGACCGGCCCTGGCTTGCGCCTCGCGAGGGCCGCCGTCGTCACTTCGCGTCGGCGGCGAGGCGCATATGTATGATGCGATCGGGATTCTGCACCGTCCCGTTCGGGCCGTTGCCGCGCTTGATTGCGTCGACGTGATCCATGCCGGCCACTACCTGGCCCCAGATCGTATACTGCCCGTCGAGCGACGGGCCGGGCGCGAACATGATGAAGAACTGCGAGTTGGCGCTGTTCGGGTCGGCGGTGCGCGCGGCGCCCACGGTGCCGCGCAGGAAATGTACGCTGTCGGTAAACTCGGCCGGCAGGTCCGGCAGCTTGGAGCCGCCGGTGCCGGTGCCGGTGGGATCGCCGCCTTGGGCCATGAAGCCCTCGATGACGCGGTGGAACGGCGTGCCGTCGTAGAAGTGCTCGGCCATCAACTCCTTCACCCGCGCCACGTGCTTGGGCGCGAGGTCGGGCCGCAGGCGAATGGTCACCCGGCCGCTGGGGATGTCCATGTAGACGGTGTTCAATGGGTCCGCCGCGTCCGCGGCCGACGTCGTCTGAGCGGTTCCCGACATCAGGGCTCCTGTCGCTAGGGTTAGAAGCAAGGTTCGACGCAGCATGTCCCGCCCTTGGTTGATGATCGCGCACGATGCCGGGGTCCGGTCCGCCGCTCTATCGCGACCGCCGGCCGCACGGTCAAGCGCCGGGCGACGCATGGCCGACAACGCTGGGCCGACAATGCTGGGCCGACAACGCTGGGCCGGCAGCAGGAACGGCGTTCAGCCGCCGCTCACGAGGGCGAGCGTGCGGGCCAGGGTCAGCGGCGGGACGAAGGAGGAGATGTCGCCGCCGAGCCGCGCGATCTCCTTGACGAAGCGCGAGGAGATGAACTGGTGGCGCTCCGAGGCGGCCAGGAACACGGTCTCGATCTCCGGGTCGAGGCGGGTGTTCATGCCGGCCATCTGGAACTCGTAGTCGAAATCCGACACCGCGCGCAGCCCGCGCACGATCATCGCCGCCCGGTGCTGGCGGGCGAAATCGATCAGCAGGGTGGCAAAATGCACCACCACGACCTCGCAGCCGGTGCGCGCGACGATCGGGTCGACCGCATCGGCCACCAGCACGCAGCGCTCCTCGACGGCGAAGAGCGGCGCCTTGCCGGCGTTCTCGGCGACCCCGATCACCAGCCGGTCGAGCAACCGCGCCGCCCGGCCGATGATGTCGAGATGCCCGTTGGTGACGGGATCGAAGGTGCCGGGATAGACGCCGACCCGCTTGTCAGGCATCGGGCGGCCCGGCGTCGCCCTCGGCATCATCCTCGATGCCGTCCGGCCCGGCGCTGTCCGGCGTGTCGGCGATGCCTTCGCCTGGCGGGATGGTGCCGAGGACCGGGGCGCCGGCCGCCTCGCTTGCCTCGCTTACGCCTTCGGGCAGTTCGCCTTCCGCCTCGATCACCGGGAACACGCTGGTCACGCGCTCGCGCTCGGCGAGCCGGAACAGCGTCACGCCCATGGTCTGCCGGGCGGTGATGCGCACCTGGTCGGCGGGCACCCGGATCAGCCGGCCGGCGTCGGTCACCAGCATGATGTCGTCGCCGCGCCGCACCGGCAGCGTCGCCACCACCTCGGCACCATTGCGGCGCGGGTTGAGCAGTATGTTGACGATGCCCTGCCCGCCGCGACCGGTCACCCGGAAGTCGTAGGCCGAGGAGCGCTTGCCGAAGCCGCCGCTGGTGACGGTGAGCAACACCTCCTCGCTGTCCTCGAGATAAGCCAGGCGCTCGGCCGACAGGTTTGCTTCCTCGACCGGCTCCTCGGGCTCGGCGCCCGCCTCGGTCGCCGCTTCGGCAGCCACCTCGACCGCTTCCTCCTCGAGCCCGCTGTTGCGACGCTTGCCAGCCATCGCGCGCAGGAACGCCGTGCGCTCGCCGACGCTCGCCTCGACGTGGCGCAGGACGCACAGCGAGTTCACCTCGTCTCGCACCCCGCCGGCCTCGGCGAGGCGGATGCCGCGCACGCCTGAGCTCTCGCGCCCGGCGAACACGCGCAGCGTGTCGTCGGTGATCTGGAAGCGTATGCAGCGGCCGAGCCGGGTCGCCAGCATCACGTCGTCGCCGTCGCGGCAGGTGGCAACGCCGATCAGCCGGTCGTTGTCGTCGAGCTTCATCGCAATCAGCCCGGACGCGCGGACGTTGCGAAAATCCGACAGTCGATTGCGCCGCACGCCGCCACTGGCGGTTGCGAAAACCAGGTGCAAATTCTCCCACAGGCTCTCGTCCTGCGGCAGCGGCAGCACGGCGGTGATGCCGTCGCCGCCGAGCTCGGGCAGCATGTTGACCAAAGCGCGGCCCTTCGCCGTCGGGCTCGCCTCGGGCAGCCGCCAGATCTTCTCGCGAAACGCCTTGCCACCGGAGGAGAAGAACAGCACCCACTGGTGAGTGTGGGCGTTGAACGAGCGGGTGACGATGTCGTCGCCTCGGGTCCCCGCGGCGGTGCGGCCGCGGCCGCCGCGGTTCTGCGCGCGGACCACTTCGAGCGGGGGGCGGGTGATGAAGCCGTCGCGGGTGATGGTGCGCCCCATCGGCCCCGGCTCGATCAGGCGCTCGTCG
>CAXTSD010000229.1:0-4760 GCA_964246775.1 uncultured Acetobacteraceae bacterium
ACCTTGCCCGGGCCGTGCGCGTGGTGCTGCCGGTGGTCATGCTGGCGCTGGTCGTGGTGTTCGCCGTCGCGTCGTCGACGTTCCGGACCGGCGGCAATCTCGTCCACGTTTTGGTCAACGACGTGACCCTGCCCGCCATCGTCGCCCTCGGCATGACGCTGGTGGTGTCTACCGGCGGCATCGACCTGTCCGTCGGCACCGCGGCGGACTTGGCGTCCCTGGTCTGCGCTGGCGTGATCTCCAGCGGAGGAAGCCTGGCGCCGGCCCTGCTCTGCGGCCTCGCCGCGGCGCTCGGCGTCGGCGTGCTGAACGCCGTCCTGATTGCGGGTCTCGGCATCGCCCCGTTCCTTGCCACGCTGGGCGTGCTGTTCATCGGCGAAAGCGTGCAGCAGCTCGCGACCGACGGCGGCGCGCCGATCTACATCGTGTCCGACTTTCCGCCCCTGCTCGACCGGCTGGCGCACGGCGCCGTGCTGTCGATCCCGCTGCCGGTGCTGTTGCTGCTTGTGGCGTCGGTGTCGGTCCGGGTGCTGCTCGCCCGCACCGTCTACGGCCGGCGCGCCGGCGCGATCGGCATCGCGCCCCTGGTGGCACGCTATTCCGGCGTGCCGGTGCGTCGCGTCCTGTTCGCGACCTACGTGCTGTCGTCGCTGCTGTGCGGGATCGCCGGCCTGCTGCTACTCGGAACGGTCAGGTCCTACGTGCCGCTGTCCGGCAACGCGTTCCTGCTTGACGCGATCGGCGCCGTGTTCCTCGGCACGACCATCAGCCACGACGCGCGGCCGAATGTCGGCGGCACGCTGCTCGGAGTTCTGCTGTTCGGCGTGCTGCGCAACGGGCTGCTGCTGATCGGCTGGAACTTCTACTGGCAGCAGGTCGCGATCGGTCTGCTGGTTCTGTTCGTGCTCGCCGCCAGCTTCGGCGCCCGCCGTGCCGGGCAGGCGCGATGATCCCGACCCTCCTGCGCAGGATGACGCCTCGATGATGTTCCGACAGCTTTGCTCAGTTGTTCTCGCCGCGGCGAGCGCCTGCCTGGCGACGGCCGCCAGCGCCGCCGCACCGGCGGATGCGCCGAGCCTCAAGGGCAAGCGGGTCGGCATCACCGTGATCGGCACCGAGCACTATTGGGACCTCAAGGCCTATCAGGGTCAGATAGACGAGGTCAAGCGGCTGGGCGGCACCCCGATCGCGCTGGATGCGGGACGCAACGACAGTCGGCAGATCGGCCAGATCCAGACGCTGATCGGGCAGAAGCCGGACGTGATCATCGAGCAGCTCGGCAACGGTGCGGTGCTGCAGCCCTGGCTGAAGAAGATACGCAACGCCGGCATCCCGTTGTTCACGGTCGATACGGTGTCGCCGTCCAGCCTCAACGACACCACGTCGGACAACTACAACATCGGCGAGAAGCTGGCGCTGCAGATGGCGAGCGACCTCGGCGGCCACGGCAGGATCATCGTGTTCAACGGCTTTTACAGCGTGCCGGTCTGCGCGATCCGTTACGACGAGCTCCGCCTGGTGCTGAAGGCGTTCCCCGACATCACGATCATCGAGCCCGAGCTTCGCGACGTCATCCCGAACACGGTGCAGAATGCCTACGCGCAAGTCACCGACATGCTGGCGAAGTATCCCCATGACGGCGACATCTCGGCGATCTGGTCGGCCTGGGACGTGCCGCAGGTCGGCGCGACGCAAGCCATCGCCGCCGCGCATCGCAGCGGCGTACGCACCTACGGGGTGGATGGCAGCCCGGACGTGGTGAAGATGGTGGCCGATCCCGCCTCGCCGGCGGGTGCCGTATTCGCGCAGCAGCCCTACGTCATCGGCCGCACCGCCGTCGACAACGCCGCGCGTTACCTTGCTGGCGACCGTACCATCCCGGCCTACAGCTTTGTTCCGTCCGTGCTCGTGACCAAGGCGAATGCGGCAGACGCGGTGAGAACCATGGACCAGGGCAGTTGAGGGCTTACGGTTTAGCTCGGCGAGGCCTGGACCGGTGGGGGGATCCTTGACATCTCGACCTCGCGCCGTCCGACCAGGGCAACCAGCGCCAAGCCGATCGACAACAGCGCCTCCAGGCTCCAGCCGAACGCAGGCCCGAAGCGACCGGCGACCGCGAGGTAGAGCGGCGGCATTATCACGCCGCCGACCGCGACCACGGTGAGCATCAACCCGACCGCGCTCGGCACATCGATCGTGCGCAGCCGGTCCGGCATCACACCGGGCAGCCCGATCCAGGTCACGAAAGACAGGATGGTGCCGGCGCCGATCAGGGCGGCGGCGATCCACAGGCTTGCCGTATCAAGGAACGGCACCGACAGCAGGGCGGCAGCCTCGATGGCGCAGCCCAGCAAAAAGGTCGGCAGCAGCCCCAGCACACGGTCGGCGAGCCAGCCGCCCGCGAAGGCGCCGACGATGCCGCTCAGCAGCATGATCGCCCCAAGCGCCTCGCCATAGGCTGGGCTTGCTCCGCGCGCGGTCTGGGCGAAGCCGGGCAGCAGGGCGGTGGCTGCGAAGTAGCTGCCGTAGCCGCCCATGAACGCCAGGCTCATCACCCAGAGCGTGCCGTTGCCCAGCACCCGGCGCAGCGAGGCCAGGCTGTGCTGCGGACCGACGCTCGGCTCGTCAAGATGCGCCGGCGGCTCGGGATAGATCAGCGCCATCACCAGTAGAGTGAGGAAGCCCACTGCGGCACCCGCGATGATCGCCGCCCGCCAGCCGATCGCAGCACCCAGCAAGCCCCAGCCGAACAGGCCGATGGCGGCGCCGAGCGAGAACGCCACCCCGGTGATGAGGCCGTTCGCGGTCGCCAGAGCACGGTCGCGGAACCAGGCGGTGGTGAGGCCGACGGCGCTGCCGATGTAGATCGATCCGCCGACGCCGCACAGGAATCGCGCCAGCAGCAGCAGCCCGTAGCTCCCGGTCACGCCGCTGAGCGCGGCACCGATGCTCTCGATGGCGATGCCGATCAGCAGCGCCCTGCGCATGCCGACCCGCTCGGCAAGCACGCCGCCCGGCAGGTGGAACACGCCATAGCCCGCGAAAAAGGCGCTGATCACGCCGCCGAGCTGCATCGGCGCCAAATGCAGGTCCGACATCAGGCCGCCGAACATCGGGATGATGGCGAACCAGTTCAGCGTGAACTGGATGAACGATCCGAAGATGATGGCGAGGGCCAGCCAGTGTCGTGTCACGCAACGCCTCCTGCTGGTCAGAACCTGGTGGCGACGGAGAGGTGGATTTCCGACAGGTTGACGTCGTTCCGGGTCCGCACGTCGCTCAGGAAGCGTGCGGTGACGGTGACCCCGCCGATGCGGTAGGCGAGCAACGGGCCCAGCATGACGTGCTGCGCGCGGTTGCCGTCGCCGACGATGGCGCCGTTCCGCCGGTCGTCGCCGGTCTGCTGCGTGTAGTTGCCGATCAGCCCCGCCGTCACCCGGCCGACCGTCTTCACCGCGGTCAGGTCGAGGTAATACACGTCGCCGGACTGATAGTGCGTCAGGTTGTCCTCGGCGTTGACGTCGTAGACGTTGGTGGCGGTCAGGTTCCAGCCGTTCTTGAGGTAGGAGATCGCGACGCTCGGCTCGTAGGTCCAGAAGGCGTTGGCGTACGAGGTCTGGGCGCGGACGCCGTTGCTGTCGTGGAACTCGCCATCCGGCAGGTAGAACGACTGCCCGATGGAGGCGAACAGGCCGCCGCCCAGAGACCAGGACAGCGTCAGCGGCTCGATGATGGTGTTGAACAGCCCGGTCGAGCTCGTATTGGCGCCGCCGACCGCGCTTGCGTCGACGTTGTGGTTGGCCAGTATCTCGATCAGCCCGGCACCGTAAGTGCCACCCAGGATGTGATAGGACGAAGAATACAGCAGGGCCACGTTCGCCGACCAGTTGGTCACCTTGATCGGGATCGTCTTGCCGGCACCGTCGCTGATCTTGCCGAAGATCACGTAGTTGTCTTCGCTGCCGTAGAAGCCGGGCGGCGGCAGGACACCGACCGGAACACCGGTGGTGATGCCGGGGATGTAAGGTGTCAGGCCCTCTTCCGCCCTCACGGCCAGCGGCCAGGCCGTCGCCAGCAGTCCCGCCAGGACGCAGCACGATTTCCGATGGATCTGCAACGTTCTCTCCCCGCACCTGTATTTTTTTATGGCTCCACCCGGTGTGTCTCACCGCCACGAGGATCGAACCCCATCGGTCGGTCCCGAACGAGCTGCCCGGCGATCCGGCAAGGTCCACAACGCGCCTTTCTACGAAGCATAGCTCCTTGAACAGGTGGACAACAATGCTGTTTGTACGCCCAAAGTTTTTTGAGGCGTGTGTGCGGCCGCTCCTGGCGGAGGTGTCGCTCGGCGTCCGGCACCATCAAGACCCGATCCGGCGGCCTGCTAGAGCGCTTTCAGGCTGACCGTGTCCGGTCAGCGCGCTCTAACTTTTGTTTAGCGAGCAGTTTTACCGCCCGGAGTGAGTCCACTCCGAGCGGAACTGCTCTAGCCTTGGAAGGTGCTCAGCATCGCAGGGGCAGGACGCTAGCAGCCTGTTCAACAATAATCCACGGCATGATCATTGATGTGGATTGCGGGGGCGGACTTGGGTGAGTGCGACCTTGTCACGCTGCTGCTCTGTACAGTTTGAGGAGGTTGTGGGCGGTGCAGACCATCGCCCACTCGCCTCTGACGTTTTTGAGGCCGCGGAGGAGGAACTGGCGGAAGCCTCTGGTCTGCTTGATGTGTCCGAACACCGGCTCCACGACCTGCTTGCGCA
>CAXTSD010000230.1:0-4753 GCA_964246775.1 uncultured Acetobacteraceae bacterium
CGAGGGTGGCAGGGTCAAAGGTCGCGCTCATGCGCGGGGCCGGGCGCGGCGGCGGCGCGCGTCGCCGCGGCGAGCAGGCCGGACGCGGCGACCTGACCAAACAGCCTGCGTCGCTCCATCATCCGCCTCCCGCGTTGCGCCGCCTGCAAGGGGAGCGTTGCGACGCCGCGAGACAAGCCAAATCGCCGTGAGCCTCAGCTCTCGCCGAGCGCCCGCCGCAACTCGGCCTTGCGCATGCGCGAGCGCCCGGCAATGCCGCGCTCGGCGGCGCGCCGGTAGAGTTCGGCGCGGGTATCGCCACCCGCCGCAGCAGCTTCCAGCCGCCTGCTGCGCGCCAGCGCCCGGCGATTCTGCCGTGGCGACGTGTGGCGCGAGGCGCCGGCTTCAGACAGCCCGATGGCGATCGCCTGACGCGGGTTGCGAACCTTGCGGCCGGCCGACTTCAGCTCGCCATGCTTGAACTCATGCATGACGCGTCCCACCGTCGCCTGCTGCGCCGGACTTTCCTTCGCCATCGCCCTCTCCGCCGCCGACCCGCCGCAGTCAACGCAGCCGAGTAGAGAAGCGTTGCCGTCGCTGCTTTCGCACGACTGCTGCGCTTGTTGCACTTATTGCACCTGCTGCGCTTGTGAGGTATATGCGCTTTGTCAGGAGCCCTCTCATGTCAGCCACGATCAAGCCCCTCGGCGAGCGACTGCCCTCCGATGGCGAACGCGCCGCCGCAAATCAACTCCGTAGGATCCTCGCCTCTCACGGTGGTGACCAGCAGCAGACCCTTAAGATCATCGAGGACTCAGGACAGTCAGCCGAGATTGTGCTGACGCCTGCAATATCGAGCCTGCTTAGCGAGTTGCTCCGCCACATCGGCAATGGCAATGCGGTCACACTCGTCCCGGTCAGTCAGATGCTGAGCACGCAACAGGCGGCCGACATCCTCAATGTCTCGCGTCCCTTCCTGATCTCGCTTCTCGAGAAAGGCGCAATCTCGCATGTGCTCGTCGGGCGACATCGCCGGATCAGGGCCGAAGAACTGTTCGCCTACAAGCGAAGCCGGAACACCACGCGATCGGACGCCCTCGATGAAATGGCCGCGCTCGATGCCGACCTTCTTTAGGCATGTTCGCCAACAGGTTCACGGTCCTTGTCGACGCCTGCTCGCTGTTCTCGCCCCTGACGCGCAACCTTCTGCTGTCTTTGGCAGAAGGCGAGTTCTTCCGCCTACGATGGTCAACAAGGATTTTGGATGAAGTCGAGCGGGCGATAGCGCGCAGCTACGCCCGCAATGCCATTTACGACGGTGCGGAGCGCGCCGCCAGGGCGCGCGGCGCCATGGACCGTGCCTTTGAAGAGGCTACCGTGACCGGCTACGAGGAATTGCTTCTTAACTTCGAAGACCTGCCCGATGCCAACGATGCGCACGTCATTGCCGCCGCCCTCGAGGCCCGGGCGTCCGTCATTGTGACGGAAAACCTCAAGCACTTCCCCGGGCGGACCCTGCGGCCGCTCGATCTGGAGGCGAAGCGAGCCGACGAGTTCATCGCCGACACCATCGACCTTGATCTCGACCGCGCCGTAGCGATCTTTCGAAACATGCGGGAACGATTCAAACGCCCGGAAAAGACCGCCGAGGCCCTGCTTCTCGACATGGAGGCGTGCGGCCTGCCCCATACCGTCGAGCGCCTTCGAACACGCCTCCCGTCGCTTTAGATCGACGTCAGGTCCGACCGAAATCGGCTCAACCTGGCTCGCGCGATCGCGCCCGCCTCCCGACGCTACTTCAGATGCGCCGCCAGCAGCTTGTTCATCTCGAACATCGTCACCTTGTCCTTGCCGAACACCTTCTTCAGCCTGTCGTCGGCCAGTATCTCGCGTCCGTCCTTCGGGTTCTGCAGCTTGTTCGACTTGATGTATTCCCACACCTTGCTGACCACCTCGCCGCGCGGCATCGCGCCCTCGCCAACCACGGCGGCGAGCTCGGACGATGGCTGCAGCGGCTGCTGCAAGGCGTTCGGCTTGTGCCCCGGCTTCGGCTTGTCGACCGCGGTGCCCTTCGGCTTGGCCGCCGCTTTGGTGCTTTCTGGAGCCTTCGTCATTGAACCCCTCGGGAGCTGCATCGATACAGGATTGATCCGCCGCACGCCGTGACGGCCGTTAATGTAACAGCGCTAGCGCCGCGATGCGCCGCGGGTTGCAGCATCACCGGCAAACAGCGGCGTCAGCCGGCAGTCTCAAGCTTCAGCGAGGCGATGTCGATGACGAAGCGGAACCGCACGTCGCCTTTTTCCACCTTCTTGTAGGCGTCGTTGATCTCCTGGATCGGGATCACCTGGATATCCGGTCCGATGCTGTGCTCGGCGCAGAAATCCAGCACCTCCTGGGTCTCCGCGATGCCGCCGATCAGCGAGCCGGCAACCGACTTGCGGTGCATCGCGCGCTCCTGGTTGTTCACCGGCGCCAGCGGCTCGAGCGCGCCGACCACCGCGAGCGTGCAATCGCGCTTGAGCAGGCTGACGAACGGGTTGAGGTCGTGCTTCTCGGGTATCGTGCTCATCATAAAGTCGAAGCTGTTCTTCAACGACTTGAACGCCGCGCGATCGCTCTCCAGCACCGCGGCGACGCCAAGCCGCCCGGCCTCGGCGAGCTTGTCCTCGCTGCGCGTGAACACCGTCACCTCGGCGCCCATCGCTTTCGCGATCTTGGCCGCCATGTCGCCAAGGCCGCCAAACCCGATGATGCCGACGCGCTCGCCCGGCTTCACCCCCCAGTGGCGCAGCGGCGAGTAGGTGGTGACGCCGGCGCACAGGATCGGCGCCGCCACCTCCGGGGCGAGGCCCGCCGGGATTTTCAACACGAAGTCCTCGGCGACGACGATCGAGCTCGAATAACCGCCGAAGGTGTTGTCGCGGCCATAGTGGTTGGTGCCGTCGGGCGCCATCTTTGCCGGCACCATCGGCCCGTTATAGGTGGCGAGGAAGCTGTTCGGCCCCTCGCAATAGTTCTGCTCGCCGGCACCGCAAGGCTCGCAGCGCCGGCAACTGTCGACCATGCAGCCGACGCCGACCATGTCGCCGACCGCGTGGCGGCGGGCGCCGGCGCCGAGGCGCGCGACCCGGCCGACGATCTCGTGTCCCGGCATGCAGGGGTAGACGGTATTCGACCAGTCGTTCTTCGCCTGGTGGATGTCCGAATGACAGACCCCGCAATACAGTATCTCGATCTCGACCTCGCCGTCGCGCGGCTCGTCGCGCTCGAAGACGAGCGGCTTGAGGCGGCTGAACGAATGCTGCGCTGCGTAGCCGATCGCCTTGGTCATCGGGGTCGTCTCCTGCACAGAAAGCGTCCGCCAGCGCCGCTCACCCGGCTCCGGTTCCGTCACGTCGCGGTGTCAGCGCCTGGCCGCCGTCTCGACCGCGATGCCGACGACGTCGTGCACGCCGCGCGCGCCGCGCCTGTCGCCCGGCACGACGATGCGCAGATGCTCGCCTCCGAGCGCCTGGCCGTCGCGCCGTTCCGCCAGGATCACCTGCTTGGCCTCGAACTCAGGCGAAATCTCGCCCATCGCGAGCTCGGCGACGAACCCGTCGCGGCCGGTGATCAGCACCGTCTGCCGCCCCTGCGCGTGCGGGTCAGACGCGTCGACCGCATGCGCCGCAATCAGCAGCGTCCACAGCAGCGGCCCCTCGAACTCGGACGCGCCGGCGCCATGCCCGGCCGGAACGCTGACCTTGACCACCGCGAGCCGGGCGATCGCCTCCGGCGTCAGCGTGACCAGAGGCGCTGTGCCGCTCGCGACGCCGATGCCGCCGCCGCTCTCGGAGGCCGGGCTGGCCGCCTCCGCCCGCGCCTCGCCGCACGATGCGGCAAGCAGCGCCAGACCAGCCAGTGCGACCCCAACGCGCATATTCTTGCCTCCGATCCGCTACTTCGCGACGATCACGTCGGACGCCTTGATCACCGCCGTCGCCGCGTCGCCGACCGCGAGGTTCAGCTCGTCGATCGCCTCGTTGGTGATCGAGGCGGTGATGGTCAGGCCGTGCCCGACATCGATCCGCACATGGCCGGTGGTCTGACCCTTCTGCACCAGCACGACGGTGCCCGCCATCTGGTTGCGCGCGCTGAGCTTCATCGGTCCAAATCCCGCTTGTCGGTGGGCAATGAAAACGCGCCAGGCGGGAAAGGCAAGTGACGCCACAGGCCCCCGCCCCCGATCCGCCGCGGGCCAAGCCGGCTGCCTCACCGGCGCCAGACCTGCACCGAGCCAGGATGCACGGCGACGCGGCAAGGCCCCGTCGACAGCGCCGCCTCCGGCTCGACCAGCGCCGGCAGCACGGCGTCGCCGAGCCGCAGCGTGACCTCGCGTCGTCCGGCCGAAACCGGCGCCGCGGCGAGGATCGCCGCCGGATAGCCGCCGGTCTCAACCAGCCGCAGCCGGTCAGGCCGCACCGACCAGCCGACCGCGGCGCCGTCCGGCAGGGCCGGACCGGCGATCTCGAGCGAAACGCCGCCGCCGATGTCGATCCGACCGCCGGGCAGTATCTCGCCGCGTCCGACGCACTCGGCGCCGAGCAGGCGGGCGACGGCTTCACTGGCGGGGCGGGCGAACACCGCCTCGATCGGGCCCGCCTGCAGCACCCTGCCGGCCTCGAGCACCAGCACCTCGTCGGCGAGCAGGAACGCCTCGTCGGGGTCGTGGGTGACGAGGATGGTCGTCGCCTCGATCTCCGCCTGCAGCCGGCGCAGCTCGCGCCTGAGG
>CAXTSD010000231.1:0-4741 GCA_964246775.1 uncultured Acetobacteraceae bacterium
TTGGGGTCTCTGGCACACAGCCGTGGCCCTTGCGTTTTCTGTTTGTTCCATAGTCACGCGGGTCTTTGGGCGACGCGATAGCCGATACGTGAGGCGGTCAGCACGATGCCGGCGCCGTCCGGCCCGAGTTTCTGTCGGATCAGGCCGATATAGACGCGCAGATACTGCACGTCCTCGGCGTGTCCGCTGCCCCACACCGCGGTGAGCAACTGCCGGTGCGTGAGGATGACGCCGGCATTGCGTATCAGCACGGCGAGCAGGTCGTATTCGCGCGGCGTGAATAAAACCGCTCTGCCATCCACCGTGACGCACCGATGCAGCAGGTCGACCGCGACGCCGCCGTGTTGCCAGTGCTCCACCCTCTGGTCGTGCGCGGCGGAACGCCGGATGCAGGCGCGCAGGCGCGCCAGCAATTCGCCGACCGCGAACGGCTTTTCCACGAAGTCATCGGCGCCGCGGTCGAGTGCGGCGATCTTCTCGCTCTCGCGGTCGCGGGCGGAGACGACGACGACGGGGATGCGGCTGAACGCCCGCAGCCGCAGGATGAACTCCTGGCCGTCGAGGTCGGGCAGGCCGAGGTCGAGCAGGATTGCGGCGGGCGGTCGCTCGGCGACCAGGCGCAGGCCCTCGATCGCCGCATAGGCCTGCGACACCGCGTATCCCGCCGCTTCAAGCGCCGGTTTCAGGAAGCGGTGTATCTGCGTCTCGTCGTCGACGACGAGTATGGCGGCCCTGCTCACCCAGCGACGCCTGAAGCAGGCAGCCGGACCCGTACGATCGTTCCAGGCAGGCCGTCCGCCGGCGTGTCCGGCCGCGGGCTGTGCGCCTCGATGCGGCCGCCCATCGCCTCGATCATGCCGCGCGCGATGGCGAGACCGAGCCCGGTGCCGGGTGCCACGCGGTCGCCGCGCTCGGCGCGAAAGAAGCTGTCGAAGACGTGCGGCAACTCGCTGGCCGGGATGCCGACCCCCTCATCGGCGACCGAAAGCCAGACCTGGTCGGCCTCGGTTGTGGCGCGGACCAGGATCAGGCTGTCGAGCGGCGAGTATTTCACCGCGTTCTCCAGCACGTTGACCAGCACCTGCTCGAGCAGCGACGCGTCGGCGAGCACGACCGGCGAGGGCTCGGCGATGGTGATCGCCAAATGCGGCCGGCCGCTCAGCCGCGCCGCGGCCGCCTCCACGACGTCGCTGACCGCGACGCGCGCGAGGCGCGGGTTGAGCTGGCCGCTCTCGAGACGGGTGAGCTCGGTGATGTTGGCGAGGAAGCGCGCCATCCGGCCGACATCCTGCTCGATGCTGTCGAGCAGATCGACGCGGGTGGCCGCCGGCAGCTTCTCCCAGGCATCGCGCAACGTGCCGGCGGCGCCCTGGATGCCGGTGAGCGGGGTGCGCAGGTCGTGGCCGAGCGAGGCGAGCAACGCGGTGCGCAGTCGCTGGGTCTCCTCCATCGCCGCGGTCCTGGCGCTCTGCCCGGCCAGCAGCACGCGCTCCCAGGCGATCGCCGCCTGGTCGGCGAGCGCGCCCAACGTCTGCAGCGCCGTCTGTTCCAGCGGTTCCTCGCTGCGCACGCCCAGCACGCCGAGTTTCGCCCGCACCGTATGCAGCGGCAGCAGCCGCCAGGAGGCGGCGGGCAGCGTACTGGTGCCTTGCCCCGCCGGCTCCTGCGCTGCCAGGCCCAGCGCGCCGCCGCAGAGGCGCCCTCGTCCACGCTGTCGGTTCCCGCCATCGCCCGCACCGCCAGGTCCTCGCCGGCTGGTGCGAGCACCAGCGCCTGGCCGGCGATCGCGGCGGCCTGGCGGGCGATCTCGGCGAGCAGGTCGGCTTCGCTGGCGGCCTCGCCGAGGGTGCGGCTGAACGCGCCGATGCGCCTCAACCCCTCGACGCGGGCCTGCGCTGCCTGTGCTTCGCCGCGCACTCGCCCGGCCATGCCGCCGGCGAGCACGGCGACCGCGGCGAACACCAGCAAGGCGATCACGTCGCGCGGGCTGTCGATGGTCACCGTATAGAGCGGCGGAATGAAGAAGACGTCCCAGGCGAGAAAGCTCGTCGCCGCCATCGCCAGCGCGACCTGCATGCCCCAGGCGCTCGATCCGGCGACGATCGCCGCCAGATAGACCATGCCCATCGCCTCGACCGGCACCAGGTCAGCGAGCGCGCGGCCGAGCGCGGTCACCCCGGCCACCAAGGCGAGCGCACCCGCCCAGCTCCACCACGGCCCGCTCAAGCGCAGGCGCGGCGGGCGGCGGCCCGGCTCCGCGAGCGGTACGATGTAGATCGCGATCTGCGGCGCCCGGCGCATCAGCGCGGCGCTGAAGGTGCGCCCGCTCAGCCGGCGCCAGAGCGCAATGCGGCCGCGGCCGAGCACGAGGTGGGTGGCGCTGCGCTCCTCGGCCACGGCCAAAGCGAGGCCCGGCAAGTCGGTGCCGACGCGGCTGTCGATATCGGCGCCAAGCTGCGCGGCGAGGGCAAGCGCGGGGCGGGCGACCAGCAGCGAGGCGGCGTGCTCGACGTGCAGCACCGTCCACGGCGCGCGCAGCGCCTCGGCCAGGCGTTTCGCATGCCGCACCACCGCCGAGGCGCCGGGATCGGGCCCGACCAGCGCCAGCACCCGCTCGGCCGACGGCCAGGCGCCGGAGACGCCGGTGCGGCGCAGAAAGGCGCGGACCTCGCTATCGACATGCACCGCGGCGCGGCGCAGCGCCATTTCGCGCAGGGAGGACAGGTTGCCCTCGCGAAAGAACCCCTCGAGCGCGCGTTTCGCATTGTCGGCCCGATAGATCCGGCCCTCGCGCAGGCGGTTGCGCAGTTCGGCCGGCGGCACGTCGATCAGTTCGATCTCGTCCGCCTGTTCGAGCACGTGGTCGGGCAGTGTCTCGGACACGCGCACGCCGGTGATGCGGGCGACGTCGTCGTTGAGGCTCTCGAGGTGCTGGACGTTGAGCGTCGCCCAGACCTCGATCCCGGCGCGCACCAGGTCGGCCACGTCCTCCCAGCGTTTCGCATGCTGGCTGCCTGGCGCGTTGGTGTGCGCGAGCTCGTCGACCAGAAGCAGCCCCGGACGCGCCGCCAGCGCCGCCTCAAGATCGAACTCGGCCAGCACCTGACCGCGATAGGCGACGTCGCGCAGCTTCAGGCGCGGCAGGTCGGCAAGCTCGGCGATGGTGCCGGCGCGGCCGTGCGTCTCGATGACGCCGGCCAGCACGTCGACGCCGCTCTCCCGGCGCCGGCGCGCCTGGCTCAGCATCTCCCAGGTCTTGCCGACCCCAGGCGCCGCGCCAAGGAAGATTTTCAGCCTGCCCCGGCCCTCCGCCGACGCGACCGCGAGCAGCGCGTCGGGGTCGGGGCGGCGATCAGCTGCGTCGGGGCCGGCCATATCGCGTGGCTAGCCGTGAGCCGCGTCCAGGGCAAGATTGACGGCGAGCACGTTGACCCGCGGCTCGCCGATGATGCCGAGCAGGCGGCCCCTGGTGTGCGCGTCGAGGATCGCCCGCACCTGATCCGGCGTCATCTGGCGCGCCGCGGCGACGCGCGCGACTTGGCGGGCGGCGTTCTGCGGCGAGATGTCGGGATCAAGCCCGCTCGCCGAGCTGGTCAGCATGTCGCCCGGCACCGGCGCGCCACCCGCCGTCGCTCCAGCCTTGGCAAGGTCGCCCTTGACGCGGTCGATCAGCGCCTTCGACGTCGGGGCGAGGTTGGAGCCGGACGAGTTGGCGGCGTTGTACGGCGCCGGCACAGTCTTGGTCGGGTCATCGGGATGCGCCGGATCCTGCTTGGTCGTCGCCGATGGCCGGCCGTGGAAGTAGCGATCGGCGGTGAAGTTCTGGCCGATCAGCGACGAGCCGACGACCTTGCCGTCGCGGCTGACCAGGCTGCCGCCGGCGGCGCCGGGCGTGATGACCCCGGCGGCGCCGACGAAACCGAGCGGCAGGGCGATGCCGGTCAGGATCGTGAACAGCGCGACGAGGACCAAGGCGGGGCGGAGTTGCGAGATCATCAGTGCATTCCGAACAAGGTGAGGAGCAGGTCGATGAGCTTGATGCCGATGAACGGGGCGATCAGGCCGCCGAGCCCATAGATCAGCAGGTTGCGTCGCAGCAGCGCGGCGGCGCCGATCGGCGTGAACCGCACGCCGCGCAAGGCAAGCGGCACCAGGGCGACGATGATCAGCGCGTTGAAGATCACCGCCGACATGATCGCCGATTGCGGCGAGTGCAGCCGCATGATGTTGAGCGCCTGCAGCCCCGGATACGTCGCGACGAAGATCGCCGGCAGGATGGCGAAGTATTTCGACACGTCGTTGGCGATCGAGAACGTCGTCAGGCTGCCGCGGGTGATCAGCAGCTGCTTGCCGATTTCGACGACTTCGATGAGCTTGGTCGGGTCGCTGTCGAGATCGACCATGTTGCCGGCCTCGCGCGCCGCCTGGGTGCCGGTCTGCATCGCGACGCCGACATCGGCCTGAGCAAGCGCCGGCGCGTCGTTGGTGCCGTCGCCGCACATCGCGACCAGGCGTCCCTCGGCCTGCACGCGGCGTATGTAGTCGAGCTTGTCCTGCGGCGTCGCCTGGGCGAGGAAGTCGTCGACGCCGGCCTCGGTCGCGATGGCGGCGGCGGTCACCTTGTTGTCGCCGGTGATCATCACCGTACGTATGCCCATGCGGCGCAGCGACGCGAACCGCTCGCGTATGCCTGGCTTCACGATGTCCTTGAGCTCGATCACGCCCATCAGGCGGTTGCCCT
>CAXTSD010000232.1:0-162 GCA_964246775.1 uncultured Acetobacteraceae bacterium
CGCGCCAACCGAATGGCTACTCGCCGCCGGCGGCGACGAGCGGCTCGCCCTCGATGGCCTGAGCGGCCTCAATCGCTACGGCTGCGCGCCGCTGCCGCAGCCCGGCGTGGGGGCCGTAGCCCCCAGCCCCCCCACCGCGCAAGACCCCGCGTGGTATAGCGC
>CAXTSD010000232.1:172-4732 GCA_964246775.1 uncultured Acetobacteraceae bacterium
CTCTCCCCGTCGTCGTAGCGCGACGCCGAGCTGGGCCGGCGCCGGATGCTGCTCGCGGCGCTCGCGCCAGGCGGCGACGCGACGTCGGCGATCGCCCGGCAGGCGGCGGCGATCCGCACCGCGCTGCTCGCCCGCTGGGACATCGCCGACATCGCCGACGCCACCCTCGCCGCTTCCGGCACCGACGCGGCGTTGCTGCTCACCGGCCTGCTCTGCGGCGGGCAGACCGCGACCACCATCCTGCTGAGCCCGGCCGAGACCGGAAGCGGCGTGCCGCAAGCCGCACGCGGCCGCCATTTTGCCGCCTTCGCCGCCGACGGCCGGCCGGTGCCGACCGGCCACGCGGTCGATGGCTTCGCCCCGATCGCCATGCTGGCCGTGCCGCTACGCGAAGCGGACGGTGCGCCGCGCCCGCTTGCCTCGATCGCCGCCGGTTGCGCGGCGGCGATCGAGGCGGCGTGCGTGACCGGCGGCCGCGCCGTGCTGCATGCGATCGACGGCTCGAAAACCGGCCTGTCCGCACCCGGTCTCAACCGGCTGATCGCCCTCAAGGCGCGGTATGGCGAGCGGCTCGACATCATCGTCGATGCTTGCCAGGCGCGTCTGCCGCCGGCCCGTCTGCGCCGCTACCTGGAGCAGGGCTGGCCGGTGATGCTGACCGGTTCGAAATTTTTCGGTGGTCCCGGATTCAGCGGCGCGCTGCTAATGCCGCGTAGCCGGATCGGCGCGCTGTCCCTGCCGCCGGCCGGGCTCGCCGCCTACGCCGCCTTGCCCAGCGTCGGCACGCCGCAAAACCTACCCGGACGCGCCAATGCCGGCCTGGTGCTGCGCTGGCAGGCGGCGCTTTCGCAGATGCGCCGGTTTGATCACCAGAGCGGCCCCGGCTTCAGCCGCACGCTCGACCGCCTCGCCGCGGCGGCCGACCGGCTCATCGAGGCGGACCCCGATCTCCTCGCCATCGCCGCAACTCCGCCCGACGCCGCGCGTGCGGATGACGGCGCCGATGACCAGGACTGGACCAGGCGGCGCACCGTCATCACCTTCGCGGTGCGCGAGGCGGCACGGCTCGCGAGCGTCGAGCGGCTAGCCCGCATCCACCTGCTGCTGAACCAGAACCTCGCGGCCTCGCTGCCGGACGCCGACCAGGCGCTTGCCGCGACGCCCTGCCAGATCGGTCAGCCGGTCCTGCTCGGCACTCAGGACGGCCAAGCCTTTGGCGGCCTGCGCATCGCCTTCGGCGCCAGCCACGCCGATCCAGGCATCGACCACGAGGCGCAGCTGGCGACGGTGTTCCGCAAGCTGCGCCTCGTCATCGCCGCCGACGAACTCCGCTAGCGCCTGATCGTTTTAGGTTGAATCAACCTGAAACGTGAATCAGCCGCTCCGACAACGGCTAAAGCGGGACCGGTGAACGGACGTGAACCGGTCATGCTTTAAGCGACTGCCGAGGAACCGCTGAGCAGCGCCACCACCGCCGCCCCCTTCGGCGAGCCGAGACCGGTCACCGGGTCCCAGCCCTTTGCGGCGCTGTAGCCGTTGTTGTTGCCGCTGGTGATGTCGTTGAGCACGCCCGCATCCGCGTACAGCGCCGGATTGACCAGGCCAAGCTTGCGCTTTGCCTGCTGCCCGGTCAGCGCCAGCAGGCCAGCCCAGAGCGGCGCCACCGCGCTGGTGCCGCCGACCACCTCCGCCGTGCCGTCCACCGAGACGTTGTAGCCGGTCTGCGGATCGGCGTCCCCGGCAACGTCCGGCACGCCGCGCCTCGCGTTGCTGTTGCCCGCCTGCCAGCTTGGCTTGGCGAAATGCGCGCTGTAGCCGCCGCCCGTCGCGCCGCCGGCGCTGCCGTCGTTCCACGCCGTCTCCGCCCCGCTCGCCGGCAGATGCGTGCCGCCGCAACCCAGCACATGCGGGCTCGAAGCAGGAAAGTCGACTGCCTTCACCGACGTGCCGTCATCGGCGCCGCTGTCGCCGGACGCGGCGCAGACCGCGATGCCTAGGCTGGCGGCGCTCTGGAACGCCTGGTCCATGGCGTCGATGTCCTGCGCCGCCCAGCCGCTCTCCGGCCCGCCCCAGCTGATCGAGATCACGCTCACGCTGCGCTGCGCATCGTGGATCGCCGCGGTGATCGCGTCGAGGAAGCCGCTGCCCTGGTTGGCGCCGAAATACACGGCGATATCGGCCGCCGGCGCCACCGAGCCGGCAACCTGGATGTCAAGCTGCACCTCGCCGTCCGCCCCGTTCGGATCGCCTGGCGTGTTCGTCGCCCCGCCAACCGGAACCGCGGTCAGACTGCCGGTGCGCTTGACGCCCTTGGCCTTGAAATACGCCGCCTGCTGCGAGGCCGTGTAGCCGCCGCCAAGCTCGATCAGCGCGATCACCTGGCCCTGCCCGGTCAGCCCGGTCGGAAAGCCGTAGCGCGCCGCGACCGCCGCCGGATCGTAGGAGGCGCCGGCGGCATGCTTCTTGTGCTTGCGAAAGTGCGGATGGGCGACCGGCCGGGTGTCGAAACCCATCACCGAGACCACCTCGGACGCGATCTCGTCCGGCACCGAGAGCACCCCGTCGCGACCGACGAACTCCTGCCCCGCCGCGCGATAGCGCGCGAGCCCGGCCGGCTCGAACGCCGCCCGCGCCTGACCATAGGTGCCGGACAGCCGCACCGTATGCAGCCCGGCATCCGCCATCTCCACAGTCAGGCCATGCGCCTTCGCATGCGCAACCAGGGTGTCGACAACCGTCTGGCGCGTCGCATAGCGGCGGCGGTATTCGTCGGGCGCGACCGTCACGGTCGGATCGATAGGCGTGCCCGGCTTGAGCACGATTGTGAGCGAGATCGACTGCCCGTCGGCGACCTCGCCAAGCCGCTCGGCCTTGGGTGCGGAGCGCATCGAACGGGCCAGAGGAGAGAGAGAGTGCTTGGACATCGCGTCGTCCTTCTCTGATGCGAGGCCTACGAGCGTAGTTCGGAAAGTCGGTTTGCCCAAGCGACGGGCGTGGGATCACGACAGGCAAGGCAAGGCCAAAGGCTTCGCCTCTGGACTCCGATCAAAGGCGAAGCCTTTGAAATCCAATGACTTTGTTAGGTGGCTCACCTAGCAGCTCGTCGTGTAACGCGGATGAATCAAATGCTTCGCACGCCGATCGAGGCTGCCCGCAGAGACTCCAACGGGCGCGGGTCTGGGGGCGCCCGCCCCCGTCGTGCGCAGCACGCTGGCGCGTGACGGGTCCAGGGCAGAGCCCTGGCCTTCCCCCCTGCCTTTTCTTCACGCGTTGAGCGGCGACCAGGCCGGGTCTGACGCGTTGGTCGGCGTCGGCACCGGACGTTCGTTGAAGCCGGTAATGTCGATCGACACCAGACGCGACGAGAAGCCGCCGCCGGAGCGTCCGCCCGGCGTCTCGCGCCAGAACATCAGCACGCGTCCGTTCGGCGCGAAGGTCGGCCCCTCGACCGAGTAGCTTTCCGACAGGATGCGTTCGCCCGAGCCGTCCGGCCGCATGACGCCGATCGCGAACGTGCCGCCGGCGAGCCGGGTGAAGGCGATGAGGTCGCCGCGCGGGGCCCACACCCGGCGCGCGGAGCGGGCCTGGGGGGGCGCGCCGCGCCCCCCCCACCCGGGCGGCGGGTTGGGGCGGTTGCCTATGGAGCACAGCCGCGCGCCGCCGCCGCCGCTATCCATGATGTAGAGCTGCTGGTCGCCGCCGCGATCCGAGTTGAAGACGATCTGCGAGCCGTCAGGGCTGTAGCAGGGCGAGGTGTCGATCGAGCCCGAGGAGGTCAGCCGGCGCTCTCGCCTGCTCGCCACGTCGACGACGAAGATGTCCGAACCGCCGCCGCGCGTCACCGACATGATGACGCTGCTGCCGCCGGGGGCGAAGCGCGGCGCGAAGCTCATGCCCTCGAACTCGCCGAGCACCGACTGCCGGCCAGAGCCGAGGTTGAACAGATAGACCCGCGGCCGGTTGTTGGCGTAGCTCATGAAGGCGATCTCGTCGCGCACCGGGCTGAAGCGCGGCGTCAGCACCAGCCACGAGCCGTCGGTGAGCGTCCGGTTGTTGGCGCTGTCCTGGTCCATGATGGCGAGTCGCTTGGTCTGCCGGCCCTGCCCGCCGGTCGCCGAGACGTAGACGATGCGGGTGTCGAAGTAGCCCTTCTCGCCGAGCAGCCGCTGGTAGATCACGTCGGCGATGATGTGGGCGATGCGCCGCCAGTTGCCGGCACTGGTCGAATAGGCGGTGCCCTGCAGCTGGCTGCCCTGCAGCACGTCCCAAAGCCGGAACTCGACCCGCGCCGAGGCACCTTCGGAGACGCTGCCGGTGACCAGAGCCTGCGCGCCGATCGCCTTCCAATTGGCGAAGTTCGGCACGCCGGCATCGGCGGAAGAGGCGGCGCCGGCCTGGTCGAGCGGCCGGAACAGGCCGCAGCGCGCGAGGTCGGCGCTGATCACCCCCGTCATCTCGGCGCCGAGGGCGGAGCCGCCGAAATTCGGCAACGCGATCGGGATCGGGTCGGTGCGCGCCCGGTTCACGTCGATCACCGCGCCGGGCCCGCCGGTCGAGGGC
>CAXTSD010000233.1:0-4713 GCA_964246775.1 uncultured Acetobacteraceae bacterium
AGCGCGCGCGGCACGCAGCCATGCGCGGCGGCCGAGGCGTAGGCGGTGAGCGGCGCCCCTCGCAGCCCCAGGCTGCGCACCGCCGGGCCAAGTGCAGCGCGGCGCGCGACCAGCACGGCGATCAGGTTGGCGACCGACGAGCCGGTGACCAGCACGCCGGAGGTTTCGGGCGGCATGCCGACCATCTCGGCGGCCCAGGCGACTACCTGACGTTCGACGACGAGCCCGGCATGGTCGCGGCCGCCGCAATTGCAGTTGAGGCCGGCGGCGAGCAGCTCCGCCAGCATGCCGATCGCGGTACCGCCGCCATGCACCCAGCCCATGAAGCCGGGGTGGCGATTGCCGGTGGCGTAGGGAGCGATGTCGCGCTGAAAGCCCGCATAGACGGCGTCGGCCGACATTCCCTGCCGCGGCAGGGCGGCGCGGAAGTTCTGTCGCGACGCCTGAGGCATCGGCTGCCAGACCGGACCCTCGGCGATTGCGGCGAGCTGGTCGATCATGTCGTCGAGCATGCGGTGGCCGAGGGCGCGCAGGCTGTCCCAGTGACCGGCATCGAGGTCGGGGCCGAGGTCGGGTGCGGTGGCGGTCTCGTCCATGTGCGGCAACGTAGCTCCGGCGGCGGGCGTTAACGTGACTGCGGCAGTGCCACGTCGCGCGGCCGACGTGAAGCGGGACGCGCCAAGTCGGGCGCGCCCATCCGGGAGCGGGAAGCTGATGTTCTTCGAGGGGTTCGCCGTCCAGCACGCCGAGCTGCCTGCCGGCAGGCTGCGCTACCGGCGCGGCGGTGACGGGCCGCCGCTGCTGCTGCTGCACGGCAATCCGCAGACCCACGCGATGTGGCACGCGCTGGCGCCCGCCCTCGCCCGCACGCACACGGTGATCTGCCCGGATCTGCGCGGCTATGGCGGCAGCTTCAAGCCGGAGCCGACGCCCGATCACCGGCCGTACAGCAAGATCGCGATGGCGGGCGACATGGTGGCGCTGATGGACGGGCTCGGCTTTCCGCGTTTCGCAATCGGCGCGCATGATCGCGGCGCGAGGGTCGCGCATCGCCTGGCACTCGACCATCCGGCGCGGGTCGAGCGGCTGGCGGTGCTCGACATCGTGCCGACGCTCGAGCATTTCGAGCGCGCCGACATGAGCTTCGCGCTCGGCTACTATCACTGGTTCTGGTTCGCCCAGCCGCACCCGAAGCCGGAAAGCCTGATCAACCAGGCGCCGGACACCTGGTTTGACGCCCACACCTCGAAGGGCGGCGAGCCGCCGGACTTCTTTCATCCCGAGGCGCGCGCCGACTATCTGGCCGCGGTGCGCAATCAGGCGATGATCGCCGCGATGTGCGAGGACTACCGGGCGGCGGCGACGGTTGATCTCGAGGATGACCGGCTGGCGCGCTCGCATGGCGTGAAGGTCGGCTGCCCGATGCTGGTGCTGTGGGGTGCCAAGGGACAGATCGGCGGCTGGTACGATCCGCTCGCGTTATGGCGGCAGTATTGCGCAGGTCCGGTCACCGGCGGCCCGATCGATGCCGGGCACTATATCGCCGAAGAGGCGCCGGAGGCGACGCTGGACTGGTTTGAGCCGTTCTTTGGCAAATAGTGAAGCGTCATCGCCACGGTCGTTCAATCAACGCTTACTCAATGCATGCATTTTGCATCAACCTGGCTTAGCTGTGCGGCAGAACGCCCAAGCTTTGACCGGAACTGATCATAATGCCTCACTCGTACGCACCTGCCATCAAGCAAATCTCGCTGCGGCGTTGGCTCATGTCTGCCGCCGCAGCCTGCGTATTATTTGCCTCAAGTGCTGTCGATGCCGCCCCCCGAGCGCCGGACCCGACGGCGAGCGGGCCATACGCCACCACCTCGAGCGAGTACCATCTGCCGCCCGGCGTCGATCCGCAGGTCGATGCCTCCGTAGTCACGGAACTCTGGGCCCGGATCTATCGCCCGACGCAGCTCGGCATGAAGCCGCATCCGCTCGTCGTCATCCTGCATGGCAACCACGGCACCTGCGGGCACTATGTCGCCGGCACCATTGGCCGCGTTGACGACAACTCGCAATACACGACGCTCGGCACCTGTCCGGACGGCTACATCGTGACGCCGAACCACCTCGGCTATGAATACATGGCGACCAAGCTCGCCTCATGGGGCTACATCGTCGTCTCGATCAACGCCAATCGCGGGGTCACCGCGGCCGCCGGCGTGCCGGGCGATGCCGGGCTAAACCTGCGGCGCGGCCGGCTCGTATTGCGCCACCTGGAGCAGCTTGCGGCCTGGAACCGGGCCGGCGGCGCGCCGCCCTCGCTCGGGTTTGACCTTACCCACACGATCGATTTCAGCCATGTCGGGCTGATGGGTCATTCGCGCGGCGGCGAAGGCCAGCTCGCCGCCTATACGATGTATTTCGACCCCGCCAGCCCCTGGCCGGCCCGCATTGGCGATCCCGTGCATTTCGAGGCGCTATTCGAACTCGCGCCCGTTGACGGGCAGACCAGCCGCACATTCGTCGCCAACAACATACCATGGACGGTGCTGCTGCCGCTCTGCGACGGCGACGTGAACACGCTGCAGGGCGTGCGCGTCTATGATCGCACCATCGACACCCTGGGCGAGACCCAGCCCGCCATCAAGACGGTCTACGCGGTGTGGGGCGCCAACCACGATTTCTACAACACGCAGTGGCAGACCTCGGACTCCAAGGGCTGCACCGGCACCGGCAATACGCCGCTGTTCGACGTCCTCGCCGCCGGTTCGGCGACACAGCAGCAGACCGGGCTCTACAGCTTTCTGGCGCTGATGCGCGGCTACGTCGGGCGGCAGCGCCGGCCGGAGCTCGCCAACCTGCTCAATGTCGATTACGCACTGCCCAAGCCGCTCACCGCGCTCAGCGTTTTTGAGCGCTCGTTCAGCGATTCCGCCGAGCTTGGCCCGACCGCGGTCATCGACGACCTTAACGGCGGCACCAACCTCTCGAGCGGCGGCGTGCCGGACCAGTCGGCCAACGTGACTGTTACCGACACTGCGGTGCAGAATCACGACGCAACGCTGCATGCGGCGGCGATCTCCTGGCAGTTGCCGGAGAAAGACCCGGCCGGCACCTTCTTTCAGACCAACTGGACGCCGCCCGGCACACAGAACACGGCACCGTACGCGACGCTCGAATTCCGCGTCGCCCTGCAATGCACCGCACTCTCGCCGACCAATGCCTGCGGCGCGCCGAGCCCGCTCAACGCCAACGCGACCAATGATTTCTCGATCGCGCTCGCCCGGCCGGACGGCACGCTCACCCGCTCGGTGCGGCTGTCGCGCTACGCGACGGTGCAGGGCCCGGTCGGCGGCGGCACGCAAAACCTGCATCCGATCCTGCAGACGGTGCGCATACCGATCGACGCCTTCGACCTCGCGCCGTTCGGCGGCATCGGCGTCGGCGTGATCAAGGCGCCGCCGTTGCAAGGCGTGCGCTTCATTTTTGACCGTACGACCAGCGGCGCGGTCTACCTGGCCAACGTGCGGCTGAGCGAGCGGATCAATACTTCGGCCGAGCTCACCGCCGAGCTGGCGCGCGAATCCGGACTGCTCACGCAGGCTTTGGCAAGCCGGCAGGATATCGCGCCGCCTGAGGCGGCGCCCGAGGCAGCGGCAACGCCCGGCCAGGTGATGGCGCTGAGGCGCGTAGCACTTGCCGCGGCCCCGATGGTCGAGATCGCGCTGCGCAGCCCGACGCCGATACCGGTGCAGAACTCGTTGCTGACGCTTGTCGTGGACGGCAAGGAGGCGACGATCAGCCGGTTCGGCGATGACGGCTCGACCAGCCAGGTGATCTTCTCAATGCCGCAGCAGGACTTCGATGCGCTGCCGGACGGGGCGCCGATCACGCTGCGCAACGGCGAGGCGGCGAGCAGCTTCGGCACGCTGGACAAGTCGATGCTGAAATAAGCCGCGGGCCGGCCGGGCGCGTCGATGCCGCCCGCGACTGATGCAACCGTGCCAGGGCGCACGGAAAAGTCACTCGACGGGGCACTATCTCGTCGCGCCGGAGGGACGGATGGTGGCGCTGGAACGTTATGCTGGCGGACCGGCCTTGGCGCCGGCTTGTTATGAAAGGAGCCCATCTTGCGTAAGATATCAACTCTCTGTCTCGCGACCGTGGCCATCGCCGCGAGCGGTTCGCTGGTCGCGGCGCGTGCGGCCGACGACAGCGCGGCCAAGCCGATGACGCATCACAAGGCCGTGCATCACATGAAGAAGCGGATGGCGATGCGCGAGGGCCGGCACGGCAAGCTGCACGCCACCGCCTCTGGCGACGCCGCGGTCGACCGCCTGAACAACCAGAGCCTGTCGGCGGCGAAGAGCGGTGCCACCTTCTCGCCGGGCAGTGGCTCCGCCAGCTCCGGCTCCAGCATGAGCTCGGGCAGCATGGGCTCGGGCACCAGCTCAGGCACCTCCGGCGGCTCGATGACGCCTGCGAGCCAGGGCGGCACCTTGATGCCGGCGACCTCGGGCGGCGCGACGGCGACGCCGGGCGCCCCACCGCCGACTACGCCAGGCGCCACCCCGCCGGCTCAGTAACGCCGTCACGCGCATGCGCGACGCCGAACCGCGCCGCCACGCTGATACCAGGGGTCGCTGACCGCGACCCCTGGTATCAGAGTGTTTGTCTCGCGCGCCGCCGGCCGCCAACCCGGCGCGCATACTAACGCGTGACGGC
>CAXTSD010000234.1:0-4705 GCA_964246775.1 uncultured Acetobacteraceae bacterium
GCCTCAGCTATCTACGTCACTGCGGCTACGGACACCCCGCGTGAAACCGCTCTAGTCGGTTACGCCGGCGCGCGATGGCTCAGAAGTCGATGCAGCGGCCCTTGTGCTCCCAGTCGCCGTAGCGCGTCGGCTCAGGACCTTTTGGCCCGCCGACCTCGTCACCCTGGGCCGGCTGCTGCAGCACCGTCTCCTCGGTCGGAGCGGGCTTGGTGTCGGTGTCATCCATACGTTTGGAAATCGTCACCGGCGAGGTAAAACGCAAGGCCCTGACCGCAGCGCGCTCGCGGTCGGACATTCAGTGCGGCTCGCTTTCCGCCAGCCGCTTTTCCGCCATCGGCCGCCACGGCGCGTCCGCCGGCGCGGTGGCCAAGGCCTGGCGGAACAGTCCCGCCGCCTCGGCGCCGACATGGCCGTCCGCCTCGGTCCTCGCCTCTGCGGTCTCGACCGCGAGCGTCGGATCGAACTGGATCGCGAGCGCGCGTCCCCAGGCTTCGGCGGCGCCTGCCATGTTGCGTCGGCTCGCCTCGGCCGAGCCGAGGATGACATAGCCCTGGCGCGCCTGCGGCGATTTCGGATCGAGCTCGGCGAGGCTGGTCTTGAGCGCCTCGATGAGCTCGCGGTCGCGCGCGGTCTGCACCTGGCTGTCGGCGATGCGTGCGGCAAGCGGCGCCGCCGGCAGCTCGGGATGGCCGCCGAGCAGGTACAGCCCGAAGGCGCCAAGCGGCACCAGGATCAACGCGGCGAGAACGCCGCTCCAGCCGCCGCGACGTGTCGGCGCCTCCTCGCGTTCGGCCTCCGCCAGCAGGCGGCGCTGCACCTCGAGCACGGCCACCTGGTGCTCCGGCCCGGCAATGCGCTCGCCCGTGAGTTCGTGATCGAGCTCGGCAAGCTGGGCGCGGTGCAAAGCGAGCGCCGCCTCGCGCCGGCCGCGCGTCCTGCCGGAGCGAAACGCCGTCCAGCCAAGCGGCGCCATCGCCAGCACGGCCAGCAGCGGGATCGCCAGCCAGATCATGCCTTGCCGTGCGGCTCCATAAGCGTCGCCAGTCGGGAGCGTTCGGCCTCGCTGAGCGGCGGCAGCGGCGGCGCCGGGCGGCGGCGCGCGAACAGCACGGCGGCAAGCCCGGCGAGCAAGGCGAGGCCTGGCGAGAACCATAGCAGCAGGGTCGCGCGGTCGAGCGGCGGCCGCAGCCGGACGAAATTGCCGTAACGCGCCACCATCCAGGCGACCACCTGCCGGTTGCTGTCGCCGGCGGCGACGCGCTGGCGTACGATCGCCCTCAGATCGCGGGCGAGGCCGGCGCCGCTATCCTCGATGCTTTCGTTCTGGCAGATCAGGCAGCGCAACTGGCTGCCTATCGCCTCGGCGCGCCGCTCGAGGGTACGGTCGGGCAGCATCTCGGCCGGATCGCTGATGGCGTAAGCGTACGGCGCGGGCGCCAGGACCAGGCCGGCGAGCAGCAGCGCCCCGCACGCCCGGACGCGGGTGCCGCTCATCCAAAGCTCCGCAGCACCGGGTCGAGCTGGACGGCGATGACGTCGGCGTCGAGCGGGCCCGCCCAGTGCCAGCGGATCAGTCCGTCGCGGCCGACGAGGAAGCTTTCAGGCACGCCGGTGACCCCCCAATCGATCGCGACCCGACCCGGCAGGTCGACGGCGAGGCGCGTAAACGGGTTGCCGCTGCGGGCGACGAAGCCGGCGGCAAGCTCGGGCCTGTCCTTGTAGGCGACGCCCCAGAGCGGCTGACCGCGCGCCCGCAGACCGCGCAGCGCCTCGGCCTCCTCGACGCAGGGAACGCACCAGGAGGCGAAGAAATTGACCAGCACCGGGCGGCTTCTCGCCGCCGCTACGAGTTCGGCAGTGGAAAAACCCGGCGCCGGCGCGAGGCCAGGCAGGGAAAACTCCGGCACGGCCTGACCGATCAGCGGGCTCGGCACCCCATGCGGATCGAAGCTGCCGCGCTGCATGCCGTTCAGCATCGACCAGAAGGCGGCGCCGCCCGCCGCGGCGACGCCGAGCGGGGCCAGCATCAGCACGCGCCGGCGGCTCACGTCCATCTCAGGCGTGCTGCGCCGGCGCGGCGGCGAAGCGGCGCGACGGGGCGCCGACGCGCAGCCGGCGATCGGCGAGCGACAGCCCGCCGCCCGCCGCCATCACCAACGCGCCAAGCCAGATCCAGGGCGCCAGCGGGTTGTAGTGCAGGCGCAGCACCGCGCGGCCGTCGCGCTCCTCGCCGAGCACGGCGTAGAGGTCAGAGACGAAATCGGTGTGGATGGCGACGTCGTCGGTGGTCTGCCGCTGCAGCTGGAACGTCCGGCGCGAGGGTCGCAGCGTCACCACGGGATGGCCATGGCGCGTGATGTCGATGGTGGCGACCCGGGCGGCAAAGTTCGGGCCGGCCTCGTTGCTGAGCGAGGCGAGCGTCCACTCGTAACCCGCCGCGTGGATCGCCTCGCCCGGCGCCACCAGCACGATCCGCTCCGTCGCCAGCGACATCCCGGCGATGCCGGCGATCGTCACCCCCATGCCGGCATGCGCCACCGCGGCGCCGTATACTCCGAGCGAAAGGCCCCGCGCGCGCCGAAAACTGGCGGCGAGCGGCAGGCGGCCGAGGCGGACGCGCTCCACCATCTCGCTGAACGAGCCGAGGATCAGCCAGGCGCTTGCGCCGAACGCCAGCGCCGGCAGCAGCCGCATGCGCGTCACGCATAGCCCGACGGTCACCGCGGCGATCAGCGCCGCCCACCAGACGCGGATCAGCGTCGGGCCAAGCACCGCCCGCTTCCACGGCAGCATCGGCCCGACCGCCATCGCAAAGAACGTCGGGATCGCGAGCGGCAGCACGGTCGCGTTGAAGAACGGCGCGCCGACCGAGATCTTCTGGCCGAGCAGAAGGTCGGCGAAGGGCGGGTACATCGTGCCGGTGATCACCACCGCGCAGATCGAGCACAGCAATATGTTGTTGAGCACCAGGGCGCCCTCGCGCGAGACCGGCGCGAACAACCCGCCCGCGCTCAGCGCCGGCGCCCGGATCGCGAACAGCAGCAGCGAGCCGCCGATCACCAATCCGAGCAGCGCCAGAATGAACACGCCGCGCGCCGGATCGTTGGCGAAGGCGTGCACCGAGTTGAGTATGCCGGAGCGCACCAGGAACGTCCCGGACAGCGACAGGGAGAACGTGCCGATCGCGAGCAGCACCGTCCAGATCTTCAGGGCCTCGCGCTTCTCGACCACGACGGCGGAGTGCACGAGCGCGGTGCCGGTCAGCCAGGGCATCAGCGAGGCGTTCTCGACCGGATCCCAAAACCAGTAGCCGCCCCAGCCGAGCTCGTAATACGCCCACCACGACCCGAGCGCGATGCCGCAGGTCAGCAGGCACCAGGAGACCAGCGCCCAGGGCCGGACCCAGCGGCCCCAGGCGGCGTCGATCCGGCCCTCGAGCAGGGCGGCGACGGCGAAGGCGAACGGCACCGCGAAGCCGACATAGCCGGCGTAGAGGATCGGCGGATGAAAGGCGAGGCCCGGATCCTGCAGCAGCGGGTTCATGCCCTGCCCATCCATCGGCGGCGGCCAGGTGCGGTCGAACGGGTTGGACGTGGTCAGCGCGAACAGCAGGAAGCCCGCCGAGGTGCCGCCGAGCACGCCGATCACCCGCGCCCGCAGCGCCGACGGCAGGCCGCGCCCGAACACCGCGACGGCGCCGCCGCACAAGCCAAGGATCAGCGCCCACAGCAGTATGGAGCCTTCGTGGTTACCCCAGGTGCCGGTCACTTTGTAAAGCAGCGGCTTCAGGCTGTGGCTGTTCTCGACGATGTTGGTGACCGAGAAGTCGTCGGTGACGGCACTCCACACCAGCGCGCCGGCCGCCGCGATGAGCGCGACCAGCTGGCCAAGCGCCAGACCCGGTGCTGCCGCCATCAGCCGCACGTCGCGCCGATGCGCGCCGGCAAGCGGGATCACCGCCTGCGCCGCGGCAAGGCAGCAGGCGAGCGCCAGGGCAAAATGGCCTAGTTCGGGGATCATCGGATGGTGCCCATCGGAAACTTCCTGCGCGACGTCTCGGTCAGCGGCTCTTCTTGTCAGCTCGGAGGCAAGCCCGAATTAGCCGCCCTTCGGCGCGGTCGAGGACGCCATCAAGGCGTTCCAGGTGCTCGCGGGCGGCGGCGCGCCATCGGCCGGGTTCCAGTGGCCGGCCTTCTTCAGCGCCTCCTCGACGTCCTTCGGCATATAGGTCTCGTCATGCTTGGCCAGCACCTCCTGCGCCGCGAAGCTGCCGTCCTTGCCAACCGTTCCGAGCGTCACCACGCCCTGCCCCTCGCGGAACAGATCCGGCAGGATGCCGACATAGGTGACCGGGATCGCCGCGCGGCCGTCGGTGACGACGAAGTGCGCGGCGGGCGAGCCGTCGACCATTTGCTGCCTCAGGCTGCCGCGCTCCACCATGCCGCCAAGCCGGATCGTCCTGCCAGGCGGCGGCGGCGCGGCGGCGATCGCGGACGGCGCCATGAAGAACACGATGCTGCTGCTCATCGCCGACAGCGACAGCGCCGCGGCGCTGCCGAGCCCGATGCCGCAGGCGACCACGACCCACAGCCGGCGCGACTTGCGCGTCATCGCGACGGTCGACCGGGCGAAGATCGACCGGCGCCGCCGCCACGCCGATCAACAGCGGCGAGGCGTGCGCTCGCCCGCGCGAGCCGCGCCCGTG
>CAXTSD010000235.1:0-4702 GCA_964246775.1 uncultured Acetobacteraceae bacterium
GCGCCACCCCGTCTTTGTGTTACCGGCTAGCCGATCGGAGGCGGGATCAGAAGTCCATCCCGCCGCCCATGCCGCCCATACCACCCATGCCGCCGCCCATGCCGCCGCCGCCGCCCATCGGCGCCGACTTCTCCGGACGCTCGGCGACCATCGCTTCGGTGGTGATCATCAGCGCGGCGATCGAGGCCGCGTGCTGCAGCGCCGAGCGCACGACCTTGGTCGGGTCGATGATCCCCGCCTCGACCATGTTCTTGTAGTCGCCGCTCTGCGCGTCGAAGCCGTAATTGTAGTCGCCGTTCTCCAGCACCTTGCCGGAGATCACGGCGCCGTCCTCGCCGGCATTCTCGCTGATCTGACGCATCGGCGACTGCAGCGCCTTGCGCACCACCTCGATGCCGAAACGCTGGTCCTCGTTGTCGCCCTTGATCTCGCGCAGCACCAGCGAGGCGCGGGCGAGAGCGACGCCGCCGCCCGGCACGATGCCTTCCTCGACCGCGGCGCGGGTCGCGTGCAGGCCGTCATCGACGCGGTCCTTGCGCTCCTTCACCTCGACCTCGGTCGCGCCGCCGACGCGGATCACCGCGACGCCGCCGGCGAGCTTGGCGAGCCGCTCCTGCAGCTTCTCGCGGTCGTAATCGGACGTCGTCTCCTCGACCTGAGCGCGGATCTGGTTGCAGCGGCCCTTGATCGCCTCACCGTCGCCAGCGCCCTCGACGATCGTCGTCGTCTCCTTCTCGATCAGCACCTTCTTCGCCCGGCCGAGCATCTCGAGCGTGACCGTCTCGAGCTTGATGCCGAGATCCTCGCTGATCACGGTGCCGCCGGTCAGGATGGCGAGATCCTCGAGCATCGCCTTGCGGCGATCACCAAAGCCCGGCGCCTTGACCGCCGCGACCTTGAGGCCGCCGCGCAGCTTGTTCACCACCAGCGTCGCCAGCGCCTCGCCCTCGACATCCTCGGCGACGATCAGCAGCGGCCGCGCCGACTGCACCACCGCCTCGAGCAGCGGCAGGATCGACTGCAGGTTGGACAGCTTCTTCTCGTGCAGCAGGATGTAGGGGTCGTCGAGCTGCGCCGTCATCTTCTCGGCGTTGGTGATGAAATACGGGCTCATGTAGCCGCGATCGAACTGCATGCCCTCGACGACGTCGAGTTCGGTCTGGATGCCCTTTGCCTCCTCGACGGTGATCACGCCCTCATTGCCGACCTTCTGCATCGCCTCGGCGATCATCCGGCCGATCTCGGCCTCGCCATTGGCGCTGATCGTGCCGACCTGCGCGGTCTCCGCCTCGGTGCTGATCTTGCGGGTGCGGCTCGCCAGCTCGGCGACCACGGCGGCGACCGCCTTGTCGATGCCGCGCTTGAGGTCCATCGGGTTGATGCCGGCCGAAACCGCCTTGCCGCCCTCGCGGATGATCGCCTGGGCCAGCACGATCGCCGTCGTCGTGCCGTCGCCGGCGACGTCGTTGGTCTTGGAGGCGACCTCGCGCACCATCTGCGCGCCCATGTTCTCGAACTTGTCGGACAGCTCGATCTCCTTGGCGACGGTGACGCCGTCCTTGGTGATGCGCGGCGCGCCAAAGCTCTTGTCGATCACCACGTTGCGGCCCTTGGGGCCGAGCGTCACCTTCACCGCGTCGGCGAGAATGTCGACGCCGCGCAGCATGCGGCTGCGGGCATCGGCGCCGAAGCGTACGTCTTTACTGGACATTAGCTGTTACTCCTTGGTGTCGGGAATGATCATCCCGCCATGCGGTCTCGCTTCGGCCATGAGGCGCCGGACGACCACGCGATCGTGCAGAGGACGTTCGTGCCGTCAGGTCGGGGAAGCGGCGGCCTGCTCGCCGAAGCCGGCGCGAACAGGTCTCCTGCGCTGATCTAGCACTCTCCACCATAGAGTGCCAGCCCGGTCTGCACTACGCTGCGACATCCTGCAGATGGACCGTCATGCGACACCTCCTCATCACGCTCGCCTTGCTTCTCGCCGCCCAGTCAGGCCCGGCAGCGGCGGCGACCACGACGGCGACGACCACGACGGCATTGGGCGACCCGCCCGGCTTGCTCTCCCCCGGCTTTCTTTCAGATGTCGACGGGACGCAGGCGCTCGCCTGGGTGCGCGCGCACAACAGCCGCACCCTCGCAGCCCTGCAGGCCGATCCGCGCTATGGGCGGTTCTACGACCAGGCCCTCGCACTCGCCGAGGCGCGCGACCGCATTCCCGAACCGACCATGCTGGACGGCGCGGTCTACAACTTCTGGCGCGACGCCGAGCATGTGCGCGGCGTGTGGCGGCACGCGACCCCCGCGAGCTATGGCAGCACTTCCCCCGCCTGGACGACCGCCATCGATCTCGACGCGCTCGCCGCCGCCGAGCACGCGAACTGGGTCTGGAAGGACCAGACCTGCGCCGAGCCGGACGAGCGGCACTGCCTGATCGCGCTCTCGGACGGCGGCGAGGATGCGGTGAGCGAGCGCGAGTTCGACCTGCAAACCGGCCGCTTCACCCCCGGCGGCTTCACCCTGCCGCGCAGCAAGCAGGACGTCGCATGGGAGAGTGACGACGCGCTGCTGCTGTCGCGCGACTGGGGGCCGGGCACGCTGACCACGTCGTCCTACCCGTTCATCGTGAAGCGCCTCCATCGTGGCCAGACGCTTGATCAGGCGCAGGAGGTGTTCCGCGGCGCGCCGAGCGACACCGAGGTGCAGCCGAGCGAACTGGTCGACGGCGACGGCCATCGACTGACGCTGATCACCCGGGCCAAGACGTTCTTCAGCTTCGAGTATCAGGTATTGACCCCGACGGGTCTCACGCGCCTTGAACTGCCGGCGAAATCGACGGTTGAGGGGCTGGTCGCCAACCGCCTCGTCGTCGCGCTCAACGAAGACTGGGCTCGGCCTGGCAGCCCGACGCTCACCGCCGGCAGCGTGATCTCGCTAGACGCGGCGCATCTCGACGCCGCTCCGCTCACCCTGTTCACGCCGGGCCCGAGCCAGTCGCTCGACACGCTCGGCGTCACCCGCGGCCACGTGGTGATGGCGATCTACGACCAGGTGCGCGGCCAGGCCTACGTCTACACGCCGATGCCGGACGGCTGGTCGGGCCGGCGGCTTGATCTGCCGCAGGAAGTCAGCGTTGCCGTCGCCGACACCAACAGCCACGACGAGACGGCGTTCCTCGACATCGCCGGCTTCCTGCGTCCGACGCAGCTCTGGCAGGCCGACGCCAGCGGCGGGACGGCACGCGCGATAAAATCGCTGCCGCCGAAATTCGACGCGAGCCCTTACGTGGTCGACCAGAACGAGGCGATTTCGAGCGACGGGACGAAGATCCCGTATTTCACCGTGCATCGGCGCGACATGCGGATCAACGGCGCCAACCCGACCCTGCTCTACGCCTATGGCGGGTTTCAGGTCTCGATGACGCCGAGCTATTCCGGCGGCCTCGGACAGCTCTGGCTCGACCATGGCGGCGTCTACGTCCTGGCCAACATACGCGGCGGCGGCGAGTTCGGGCCGCGCTGGCACGAGGCCGGGCTGCAGACCGGGCGACAGCGCGTGTTCGACGATTTCGCCGCCGTCGGGCGCGACCTGATCGCCCGCCGGATCACCGCCCCGGACCGGCTCGGCATACGCGGCGGCTCGAATGGCGGGCTGCTGATGGGCGTCGAGTTCACCCAGCACCCGGAGCTCTGGCGCGCCGTCATCATCGACGTGCCGCTGCTCGACATGCTGCACTACGAGACGATGTCGGCCGGCGCTTCGTGGGTCGGCGAATACGGCTCGATCGGGGTGCCGGCGCAACGCGATTTCCTCGCCAGCATCTCGCCGCTCGAAAACCTGCGCGCCGGCGTCGCCTACCCCGAGCCGTTCATCTTCACCACCACCAAGGACGATCGGGTCGGCCCGGTACATGCCCGGCGCTTCGCCGCCCGCCTCGAGGCGATGGGCCTGCCGTTCCTGTATTTCGAGCAGATCGAAGGCGGCCACGCCGCCGGCGCCAACCTGCGCGAGCAGGCGTTGGAGCAGGCGCTGGAATACACCTATCTGAGCCGCAAACTGATGCCGTGACGGCATTTCGGCATGTCGCGCCGGCACGCAAACCCGAAAGGACACCACCATGGCCAAGATCTTCTACAAGGTTGTCGCGCATGACGGCGGCTGGGCCTATACGCTCGACGGCGCATTCTCCGAACCCTATCTCACGCGCGACGCCGCCCTCGCCGCCGCGAAACGCGCCGCCGCCGAGCAGCACCTGTCGGGCGAGACCACGCAGATCGAGTTCCAGGACGAGGCCGGCGCCTGGCATAGCGAGCGCGCCGGCGGCGACGACCGCCCGGACGCCGAAGTCGAAGGCTGAGAGCCCATCTGTGATAGGCCTGTAATCAAAAGCTTTTTGGTTCTTTTTCTCGAAAAAAAACTGCTTTCTTCCGGCGCGGCAAGGCGCCGCAACGGCGCAGGGCAGGCGCCGTTCACATGGGGTGCGCGACCGCTCGCCCTTGCCGCGTTTCCTTGGCCTGTATGCGGCGCTGTTCGCAGCGTTCGGCGTGGCGTCGCCGTTCCTGCCCGGGCTGCTGATGCAGGATGGCCTGCACCCGGCCTCGCTCGGCGTGGTGCTCGCCGCCGGCACCGCCATCCGCCTGCTCACCGGCCCGCTCGGCGGCCGGCTCGCCGACCGCACCAGCGTCGCGCGGCCTGCCTCTAT
>CAXTSD010000236.1:0-4698 GCA_964246775.1 uncultured Acetobacteraceae bacterium
CGACGGGCCGGCGGTCGCGATCGGCCTGCCGCAGGACCCCGGCCAGGCCGGGCGGGTGCAGGTCGCCTATCTGGCGCAGCGGCTGGCCGGATACCGCGTCGTCGCGAGCCCGGAGACCGGGGCGAAGGAGACGCGGGCGATGCCGGTCGCGAGCCAGTCGGACGCCGGCAACCTCGCCATGCTGCGGGCCGACTGGAACGCCGAGTTCCTCGATGAGCTCTCGGAGTTTCCGAACGGCGCCAAGGACGATCAGGTGGACGCGCTGTCGCGCGCGTTCTCGATGCTGACCGAGGCGAGCGGGCCGGCGCGGTTCGCGCGGGTGGCGGTGTTCGAGCGGTAGTGTCGACCCAAGAAAGAAAGGCCTGCTTTTTTGAAAAAAAGCAGCAAAAAACTTTTGCTGATTAGGTTCCTATCGGGGCCATAAAATAAAAGCTTTTTGGTTCTTTTTCTCGAAAAAGAACCGCTTGCTTGAAGAAGGGCGATCATGTTCCAGACGATCTGCGACCTGATCCCGCGCGATCCGGATTTTCCCGAGCGCACGCGCACGCTCGACATCCTGCGCCGGGTGATCGACGGCACGCTTTACGACGTGTTGCCCTATGAGTTCCACGACGAGCGCGGGGCGAACGGCGAGTATGTGCCGCTCAGGGCGCGCCGGCCTTCGGTGCGTTATGCGCTGCCGCGCATCGTCGTCGAGGACAGCGTCGCGCTGCTGTTCAGCGAGGGGCACTTTCCGGCGATCGACAGCCCGGCGCGCGAGGTGCGCGACACGCTGGGGCAGATCATGCGCGAGGCGCGGCTCAACCTCGTGATGACGGAGGCGGCGCTGCGCGGCGCCGTGGGTTCGGTCGCGCTGCTGTTGCGGGTGCTGCGCGGGCGGGTGTTCGTGAGCGTGCTCGACACGCTCTATCTGACGCCGGTGTGGGACCGCGAGGCGCCGGACACGCTCGCCTCGGTGACCGAACGCTACAAGGTGACCGGCGGAACGCTTATTGAGCAGGGCTATGAGGTTGCCGATCCCGGCGCCGTCTACTGGTTCATGCGGCGCTGGGACGGCGAGCGCGAGACCTGGTTCGTGCCGATGCGCGTCGGAGAGGGCGCGGCGCCGATGGTGGACGAGGCGCGCTCGGTTCGGCACGGGCTTGGCTTCGTGCCGTTGGTGTGGGTGCGCAACCTGCCTGGCGGTCGCGGTGTCGACGGCGCCTGCACGTTTGCCGCCGCGATCGAGACCGCAATCGAGATCGACTACCAGCTCAGCCAGGCGGGGCGCGGGCTGAAATACAGCTCCGATCCGACGCTGCTGATCAAGGAGCCGGCCGGGCTCGACGGCGAGATGGTGCGCGGCGCGGCGAACGCGCTCGTGGTCAGCGAAAAGGGTGACGCAAAACTGCTCGAGATCGGCGGCACCGCGGCCGAGGCGGTGATCGGCTACGTGCGCACCTTGCGCGAGTTCGCGCTGGAGAGCGTGCATGGCAACCGGGCGGACAGCTCGCGACTGACCGCGCCGGCGTCCGGGCGGGCGCTCGAGATGATGAACCAGGGGCTGATCTGGCTCGCCGACAATCTGCGCGTCAGCTACGGCGAAGGCGCGCTGCTCGAGCTCGCCCGCATGATACTGCTGGCGAGCCGGCGCTACTCGCTGCAGGTGGGCGGGCAGACCGTCACGCCGATGGACCCGCACGCGGCGCTGAGCCTGGTTTGGCCGGGCTGGTATCCGCAGACGGCGGAGGACCGCAAAAGCGACGCACAGAGCGTGATCGCGCTCGTCGGCGCCGGGCAATTGTCGCGCGAGACGGCGCTGAAATCGCTCGCCGACAGCTACGACATCGTCGACATTCCCGCCGAGCTCGCGCGCATCGCGGCCGAGACGGCGGCGCCAGGGAGACAGGCATGAGCGAGGTTCAGACGGAGCAGAGTTCGCGCGACCCGGCCGGCGAAATCGCCGAACTGAAGGCGCGCGCAGATGCGCTCGAGCAGAAGCTGCTCGCCGCCGGCGCCGAGGCGGAGAAGCGCATCGTGCACGCCGAGCTGAAGAGCGAGGCGGTGCGGGCGGGCATGGTCGACCTCGACGGATTGAAGCTGGTCGATCTCAGCCAGATGAAGCTGAACGAGGCGGGCGGCGTCGATGGTGGCGCGGCGCTGATGGCGCGCCTGCGTCGCGACAAGCCGTGGCTGTTCGCGGGCGCAAACTCGAGCAGCTCGGCCGCGGCGCCGCCGGCGCAGCCGACGAAGCCGCGACTGGCGACGGAAATGTCGCTCGACGAGTGGCGGGCGGCACGCGCCGAGCTGTTGCGTCGGCGGTAGGCACGCTCGCTACGGCAAGTGAAGGCAAGCGGAAGTAAGGCCAGGGCTCTGCCCTGGACCCGCTGGGCCGAGCCGGCCCAGACCGGCATTTATTGAAGCCTCAGCGGGTAGCCTTGGTTGCCTTGCGAAGCATTTAAATTTGCTCGCCTCACACACAGTCTTTGGCGATGAGATGCTGAACTAAAATAAGTGGATTTTAAAGGCTTCGCCTTTAATGGAGTCCAGAGGCGAAGCCTTTGGTCTTGTCTTGCCTTGCCTTGCCTTGCCTTGCCTCGCCTTGCCTTAACTTGGCTTGCTCGAACCGGTCTCCTTAGAGTGCACCATGGCCAGGTGCCCCGAGAGCGCGCGGACGACGCGTTCGGCGTCGTGTGTGTTGAGCACGAAGCCGACCGGGCCGAAGGCGGGGTGTTGGAAGGCGATGACCGAGCCTTCGGTTCGCGCTTCGGGCTGGACCGCCCATTGCGTGACGTAGATCGGGTTGATGGCAACGCCGTCGATCGAGGGCACCGGCAAGTTTTCGACCATGGCGGCGCGGGCCTGACCGAGGCTCGCGACGAGTTTCGTCACCTGGTCGAGCGTGAGCTCGGCGCTCGCCTGTTGAGCGCGCGACGAGACCAGCTCGATGCGGGCGACCTTGCGATCTTCGCTGACCGAGACGTCGATACGGGCATCCGGCATCGGGTGTTTCCTTCGCGAAAGCGGCGTTGCCGGCCGCGCATAGCACAGTCGCGCGCGATTTCAGATATGCCGCCGACCCGCGTTTTCAGCATGGGGCGGCGGCAGGTGTTTTGATCAACCAGCCCGGCGGGATTTGGCTCGAACCGGGCAGCCAGACAAGGGAATACCAATGGGTATCCAGAACTTTCCCGCCGCGCTGCAGACGATCATCCAGACCGGCTTTCTGGATCGCGAGTTCCAGCAGGCGATGCGTTCGAAGCTCGGCTATCGCGCCTGCGCCGACCGCGAGGCATTCGCCGTCGGCATCGGCGAGACGTTGACGAAGACGCGGGCGGGATTGAAGCCGTCGGTGACGACGCCGGTCGCGGCGCAGCTCAACACGAACCTTGACAACGGCTTGACGCCGCAGGGCTGGGGTGTCGAGCAGTACACGATCACGATCAACCACTACGCGGCGACGACCGACCTCAACATCATCACCAGCCGCGTCGGCATCGGTTCGCAGTTCTTGCAGAACGCCGCGGTGAATGGCGAGCAGGCGGCGCGCTCGCTTGACGAGCTGGCGCGCAATGCGCTGTTCGCGCCGTATTTCGGCGGCAACACTCGAGTGCGGGTAACCCTCACCTCGGCCGGGCCGACGATTGCCGTCGACGACATACGCGGCTTGCAGATGGTGTTCGTGAACGGCGTGCAGACCGCCGTGAGCCCGGCAAACGGGCTTGCCGTGACCATCGGCTCGAACGTCTACACGATCGTGGGCGTGGCGGCGGACGCGGCGAATGCGTCGATCGCGCCGTCGGGGGTTTCGGGCGTGCTGACGCTGTCCGGCAACGTCTCGACTGCGGACGGCACGGCGGGCAACACCGTGCAGGCGGCGACGGCCTCGGTGATCGTGCGGCCGAACCGGCGCGGCAACACCTCGCAGCTCGTGCTCGGCGACACGCTGGCGATGGCGAACGTGCTCGACGCGGTGGCGGCGTTGCGGATGAACGCGGTGCCGGACATCGATGGCGCCTACAACTGCTATCTTGATCCGGTGAGCGCGCGGCAGTTGTTCGCCGATCTTGATTTCCAGCGACTGTTCATCGGCGCCACCTCGGCCAACCAGATCTTCAAGCCGGGCGCGGGCGTGGTGAACGAGTTCCTCGGCGTGCGCTTCGTGCTGACGACGGAGGCTTACGTGCAGCCGCATCCGTCGATCGCGAACGCGGCGATCCGCCGGCCGATCGTGGTTGGCCAGGGGGCGCTGATCGAGGCGGATTTCGACGGCATGGCGGCGGCCGACGTGGCGCCGCGCGACGCGATCGTGGCATTGGTCGACGGGGTGGCGATGGTGACGCGCGAGCCGCTCGACCGGCTGCAGCAGATCATCTCGCAGAGCTGGTATTGGATTGGCGGGTTCTGCGCGCCGTCCGACACGACGACGACGCCGCTCACGGTGCCGACCGCGACCAACGCGGCGTTCAAGCGGGCGGTGATGCTCGAGCATCTCGGCTGATCTGGCAAGGAGGGTTGGGATGTTCACGGATGCCGAGAAGACCGACATACGGCGGTTCTGCGGCTACCCGGCCTATGGTGCCGATGATGCGGGCAACATGGGTTTCCGGTTCTACACGGCCTACGGGACGCTCGAATACCGGATGAACAATCTCTCCCCGGCGGAGGAGGCGGTGCTGCGGACGCAGCTCGCGACGCTGTATGGGCTGGAAGCGGCGG
>CAXTSD010000237.1:0-4683 GCA_964246775.1 uncultured Acetobacteraceae bacterium
GTGCGGCGACGCCGACTGCCACGCCTTGCTCGCGCGCTCGCTCGCCGAGGCCAGCCGTGACCTTGCCGCGCGGTTCGGCGCCGAGCCCGCCACCTGGCGCTGGGGCCGCGCGCACCAGGCCGTGTTCGCTCACCCGCTGCTCGAGCGCCTGCCGGGCTTCGGTGCGCTGACCACCGGGCGCATCACCGTTCCGGGCGACAACACGACGCTGTTCCGGGGCGGCGACCCGCAACCCGGGCGCTTCGAAGCCAGGCACGGCGCCGCCTATCGCGGCGTCTATGACCTCGCCGACCTCGATGACAGCCGTTTCGTCGTCTCGCCGGGCCAGTCCGGCAATCCGCTCAGCGCCAACGCCTATGACATGATGCAGCGTTGGGCGCGCGGCGACACTATATTCCTCGGGTCCGCCGATCGGGCGGATATCGCCGGCGCCGCCGGCCTCGCGACCGCAACCGTGGAGCTCGTGCCATGAGTGCCATCGATCTCTCCTCCGACGCGTTGACGCAGGGTATCCTGCCGCGACGCGTCGCGTCCTGGCTGGTCGACCTCGCCATACTCGCGGTCCTCGTGGTCGTCGCCAACGCGGCGCTGGTGGTGGTCACCGTCGCGACGCTCGGCCTCGGCGCGCCGTTGCATGGATTGCTGGTCTTCGTGCCGATCGCCTACACCGCGTTCTTCGTCAGCTCGCGCTACGAGGCGACGCCAGGCCAGGCGCTGCTCGGCTTGCGCGTGGTGCGCGCGAGCGACCTCGGCCGGCCGAGCGGCCTGCACGCCGTCGCCTACGCCGCCTGCTTTTTCATCACCTGGGCCGCCGGCGCCGTCTGGCTCGCCGTCGCGCTGTTCACGCGCCACCACCGCGCGCTGCACGATCTGGCCTCGGGCCTCGTCGTCGTGCGGGAAAGGGCGTTGACCCTGCCGCCGGCGGCGTGGACGATGCCTGCGGCCACGGTCCGCGGCGGAGCCTTTTTCAGATGACGTACAAGCCGCCACGCCGGCCGCAATTCTTCTACACCACGGCGCCGCTGCCCTGCCCATACGTGCAGGGCCGCACCGAGCGCAAGGTGGTGACCGAGATCACCGGGCCCGACGCCGACGGCCTGCACGACCGGCTGTCGCGCGCCGGCTTTCGGCGCAGCCATAACATCGCCTATGCGCCGGTGTGCCCGGCCTGCAATGCCTGCGTGCCGATCCGCATTCCGGCGGCGACGTTTCAGCCGGACCGCACCTTGCGCAAGATCGCCCGGGCCAATGCCGGCGTTGAGGGGTTCGAGGTTCCCGCCCGCGCCACCGCCGAGCAGTTCCAGCTGTTCCAGCGCTACCAGCAGGCCCGGCACGGCGACGGCGACATGGCGGTGATGAGCTTCTACGATTACCGCGCCATGATCGAGGACACCCCGATCGAGACCTTCGTGGTCGAGTTTCGCGATCCCGACGACACCCTGGTCGGCGCCTGCCTCGCCGACCGTCTCGGCGACGGGCTCTCCGCCGTCTACAGCTTCTTCGCCCCCGAGCTCGCCCGCCGCTCGCTCGGCACCTACGCCATCCTCTGGCTCATCGACCGCGCCTGCTCGCTCGGCCTGCCTTACGTCTATCTCGGCTACTGGGTGCCGGAGAGCCGAAAGATGGCCTACAAGGCGCGCTTCCGCCCGAGCGAGATACTGGCGGGCGGCGCCTGGCGGATGCTGACCGAGGCGGATCTGGCGACCGAGGACCGGCTGGCGCCGGGCGACACGCTGGTTCCGGCGAGTGCCGGTTAAGGCGAGCGCCAGGGAGAGAAAGCGCTGTCGCTGCGCCGGAGCATCCGGCCGATCGAGCGTAATGCGGCCGTGTAGCGCCAGGAACGCGAGGCTTGAAACTGTCTGATTTCGTTCTTGAGCTGAGCGATTTCAGCTTCGGCGTCGGGTGGCTTCGGCATCGCTTGCCGAAAGCTGGCAACGACCTCGGAAATGTTTTCGCCAGGAGCGAGCCGCTGCAGAACGACGCCGAAATCCTCGTCATCCGGACGAGTGTCGGCGAAGAACACGAGTTTCCAATGCAACAAGCCTAGCTCGACCAGATCGGCACACAGCTCCAGGAAGCTTGCTGGGGTAAATACCCAGCAGTGACTGTCGACATACATGCAGTCTTCAAACGAGGTCTTGCTGATCTGCAGCGCGTCTTGTCGTGAACAGAACCTCGCAAGAGCGGAGGGTTCCAGCCTGCCACGCCAGGCGGCGAGCTTGTCGACCTCCGCGGCGCCGGCGTGATAGTCAAAGACGTGCTTTGGCGTCGGCGACCGACAGCCGCGAACCCAGCACTCGACCAAGTCTGAGAGCGTCGATGTCGCACGGATGTAATCGAACGTGTATCGCTTATCGGGAACGACAAGCAGCAGTCTTCCTCCCGCCTCGATCAAGTCTGAGGTTTGGCTCAGCCAGCCAACCAAGTCCGGAATATGTTCGACGACATGGCTTGCGATCGCATACTGGAACTTTCCCTGGACGAAAGGCGCAAGCGCCTCGGCAAGGCCGCCGTTCCCGACAACCACGTCGACTTCAGCAATGTTCTCGGCGACCACGTTCTTGTCGGACGCGAACTTGGCGCGCAGCTCCCGCGTCGAAAGTCGGTCGACCAGAATGACCTCGTTATCCTCTTTTGACAGAAACGGCGACATCAGTGCGCCAACCTCAAAACCGCGCAAACCCTGCGTTCGAAGGTGAGACAGCAGAACGGCGCGGTCAGCCACACGGTCCTCCGCAGGTTTGCTCCGCGTCGCGACTCGCCGGCGCGATGCTGCTGCCCGCCATCCTCACCCGAACCTCCCGCTCTTCGGAAACCCCGAAGGCGGCAGCCGGCCGGACGAGCCGCGCTCGCCGATCCAGTCGCGCAGCGCCATCTCCACCCGCACCTTCTCGCCCAGCCGCCAGCTCAGCCCCAGCGCCAGCGTGAAGACCTTGGCGTCGCTGAGGCCGCCATCCTTGTAGCGCTGCAGCGCGACGCCCGCCCCTCGCCCGAGTTCCGGCAACGCGTCGAGCGGGAAGATCAGCAGCTTGCGGTTGTCGCCGATCACCGCCACGTGGTCGCCCTCCGCCGGCACGCAGAGCAGCGCCTCCTCGCCCGGCTTGAGGTTGAGCACCTGCTTGCCGGTGCGCTTCTCCGCCAGCAGGTCCTCGCTCCTGACGATGAACCCGCGCCCGGTGGTGCCGGCGATCAGGTAGCGCTCCGCGGGGCGGGCGATCAGTACCGCAACAATCTCCTCGGCGGCGGGCAGGTCGACCAGCACCCGGATCGCCTGCCCGTCGCCGCGGCCGCGCGGCAGGTCGGCGGCGCGCAAGGTGAACACGCGGCCCCGCGTCGCCAGCAGGCACAGCCGGTCCGTGCTCTCGCAGGCCAGCAGCAGCCGCAGCCTGTCGCCCTCCTTGAATTTCTGGTCGGACGCATCCGCGATGTGCCCCTTCAGCGCCCGCACCCAGCCTTTTTCGGACAGCACGAGGGTCAGCGGCTCGCGCTCCACCCCGGCCATCTCGTCGATGCTGACGGCGACCTCCGGCGCGCTGATCCGGGTCCGCCGCAGGCCGAGATCGCCCGATCCGAAGCGCTCGCGCGTCTCCGCGATCTCGCCCGCGATGTGCCGCCAGCGCAGCGCCGCGTTCCCCAGCAGCTCGCGCAGCGCCTTGCCCTCGCGCGCCAGCGCCTTGTGCTCGCGGCGTATCTCGATCTCCTCGAGCCGTCGCAGCGAGCGCAGCCGCATGTTGAGGATCGCCTCCGCCTGCACCTCGGAGAGCGCGAAGGCCGCGATCAGGCCGCGCTTCGCGTCGTCCTCCTCGCGGATGATGCGGATCACCTCGTCGAGGTTCAGGAACACCGCGAGGAAGCCGTCCAGCACTTCGAGCCGCCGCTCGAGCGCGCCGAGCCGGTAGCGCGAGCGCCGCTCCAGCACCTCGTGGCGATGATCGAGCCACGCTTGCAGCACGTCGCGCAGCGACAGCACGCGCGGCGTGCGGTCGGCGGTCAGCACGTTCATGTTGAGCGGGAACCGGCTCTCGAGCGCCGTCGCCCGGAACAGCGTCTCCATCAGCACCGCCGGTTCGACGCCGCGCGTGCGCGGCTCCAGCACCAGGCGCACCCGCTCGGTGCTCTCGTCGCGTATGTCGCCGAGCAGAGGCAGCTTCTTCGCCTCGATCAGCTCGGCGACCTGCTCGATCAGCCTGGCCTTCTGCACCTGGTAGGGGATTTCGGTGACCACGATCTGCCAGGTGCCGAACCGCCCCGGTTCGACTTCGTAGCGCGCCCGCAGCCGAAAGCCGCCGCGCCCGGTCTCGTAGGCGGCGAGCAGCGCCTCGGGCGCCTCGAGCAGCGTCCCGCCGGTTGGGAAATCCGGCCCCGGCATGTGCGCGAGCAGTTCGGCGACGCTCGCCTCGGGGTGCTCGATCAGGTGGATCGCCGCGGCGCACACCTCGCTTGCGTTATGCGGCGGGATCGAGGTCGCCATGCCGACCGCGATCCCGGCGGCGCCGTTCGCCAGCAGGTTCGGGAACCCCGCCGGCAGCACCACCGGCTCGCTTTCCTCGCCGTCGTAGGTCGCGCGAAAATCAACCGCGTCCTCGTCGATGCCGGCGAGCAGGGCGGCGGCGACCTCGGTCAGCCTTGCCTCGGTGTAGCGCATGGCGGCGGCGTTATCGCCGTCGATGTTGCCGAAATTGC
>CAXTSD010000238.1:0-4679 GCA_964246775.1 uncultured Acetobacteraceae bacterium
TCACCGGCGCGACCGAGCTGGTCAACCGGCTCGCTACCGCCGGGGCGTTGCGCCACGGTCAGGCTGTGGCCCTCGGCGCCGTGCTCGGCCTGCTCGAGCAGAGCCCGGCCGATGGCGGGCCGCCGGTGGTGGCGCTGCCGCTGACCTGGGACGCCGGGGCGGTGACGATCGGCGGGTTCACCCTGGCGCATACCGCCGATTGGCAGTGGCAGTAGCGCGTCCCGCCTCGGGTCAGCGCCCGTCGAGCGCCTGCTGGATGCGCCTGAACACCGCCAGCGCCTGCCCGACCACCTGGTCCATGTTGAGGTAGCGGTAGGTCGCGAGCCGGCCGACGAACCAGGTGTCGGCCTCGGCATCCGCCAGCGCCTCATAACGCTTGTAGAGCAGCGCGTTGTCCGGCTTCGGCACGGGGTAGTAGGGGTCGCCCTCGTCCTGCGGGTATTCGTAGGTAAGGCTGGTGCGCGGATGCTCCTGGCCGGTGAGGTGCTTGTATTCGGTGATCCGCGTATACTGCTCGGTCTGCGGGTAGTTCACCGTGCCGACCGCCTGATGCTGCGCGACGTCGAGCGTACGGTTGACGAAGCGCAGGCTGCGATAGGGCAGCCTGCCGTGGCGGAAGCCGAAATACTCGTCGATCGGGCCGGTCCAGACCAGGCGGCGGTAGCTGATCTCGCGTTGCGCCTGCGCGAAATCGACGCCGACGCGCAACGTGATGCGCTCGTGGTCGAGCATCCTCGCAAACATCGCCGCGTAGCCGTCGGCGGGCATCGCCTGATGGGTGTCGGTGAAGTAGCGGTCGTCGCGGTTGACGCGGGTCGGCACCCGCGCGGTCACCGAGCGATCGAGCTCGCTCGGATCGAGCCCCCACTGCTTTCGCGTGTAGCCGCGGAAGAACTTCTCGTACAGCTCGCGGCCGACGCGGGAGACGACGACATCCTCGCTGGTGCGCGGCTCGTCGACCGGCTCGGCCCGCGCCGCGAACCAGGCCTCGAGCTCTTCGCTCGTGAGATCAAGATCGTACAGCGTGTTGATGGTGTCGAGGTTGATCGGGATCGGCACCAGCTTGCCGTCGACGACGCCGCGGACGCGGTGTTCGTAAGGGCGCCAGGACGTAAACCTGGAGAGGTAGTCAAAGACGATGTCCGAGCTGGTGTGGAAGATGTGTGGCCCGTAGCGATGCACCAGCAGCCCGGCCGCATCGACCTCGTCGAAGGCGTTGCCGCCAAGATGCGGCCGGCGGTCGATGACGACGACGCTGTCGCCGCGCTCGGACGCGAGACGCTCCGCCAGGACCGCACCGGCAAAGCCGGCGCCGACGATCAGCCAGTCATGCATCGGCAGGCCGATCTCCACGCTTCGCTGGGGTTCACTGGCCGAGGCTTCGACGCAGCGCGAGCCAACCGGCGCCAGGCTTGGCTGGCGCCAGCTGTCGGACGATGACAGAAAATTGCTGCTCCGTCATAAATCATGGTCTCGCCGCACGCATGACATTAGGATGCGCACGGCGTCTCCGTTGGCCAAGGCAGACGCGCCCAGAAGGACAGGAGACGGCGGCTGGACCAGATCGAACGCGTGACCCTGCCCGCCGTGAAAGCTCCGCCGCCGCTCTGCGGCACGCTTCTGCAACGCGTGGTGACGGACCGCAAGCCCTCCTTGCGGCCGCTCTACTGGCGAGTGTTCCGCCACCACGAGGATGGCGCCGGCCCGATCCGCGCCGTGCTGCTGGACGACGGCAGCATCACCATCGCGCCCGGCACCTCGCTCGGCTTCGACACCTATTTCAGCGCTTTCTTCGAGGCGCATTGGTGGCTGCACACCGAGCTCGAGCAGGTTGTCCTGCGCGTTCTCGTCGAGGGCGCATGCACCGTCCGGGTGCTGCGCCGCGAAGGCCGCGCCTATCACCTGCTGCACGAGCACACGTGTGACCCGATCGACGCAAACACGCGTGAGTTGCGGTTCGTGATCGCCGATGAGAGCATCAACTTCCGCCAGCACGGCCTGCTGTTCTTCGAGATCTCGGCGAACCAGGGGAGCGCCGGACGCTTCGTCGAGGCTTCCTGGCATGCGGGCAAGCGGGCGCCGCCGATCCGCCTCGCCGCGGTAATCTGTACCTACAACCGGGAGCTCTATCTCGGCAAGGTTCTGAACGCCGTCTGCGAAGATCCGGTCGCGCGCGACGTGCTGGAGCGCGTGCTGGTGGTCAACCAGGGGCGGGTCGGTCTGGCGCAGCACGCGGCGATCCGGCCGGCGGCGGGCCGGCTCGGCGACCGGCTGCGCATCATCGAGCAGGGCAATTTCGGCGGCGCCGGCGGCTTCACCCGGGGCATCCTCGAAGCGATGGGCGAGGCGGAGATGACGCATGTCGCCCTGCTCGACGACGACATCATCCTCGAACCCGACACGCTGGTGCGCATGGCGGCGTTTCTCGCGCTGGCGAAGCCCGACGTCGTGCTCGGCGGCCACATGCTCGACAGCGTGCAGCCGATGCGCCTCTACGAAGGCGGCGCGATCTTTGACGACAACCGCTGGTTCGTGAAGCCGATCCAGCATGACCTCGACATCGCGCGCACCGACGTGCTCGCCGAGCTCGCGACCTTGCCGGCGATGCACTACAATGGGTGGTGGTGCTTTGCGATGTCGCTCGACGTGCCGCGACGTGTCGGCCTGCCGCTGCCCTGCTTCATTCGCGGCGACGACGCCGAGTTCGGAACCCGCCTGTATCATCAGGGCATCTCGACGATCTCGCTGCCCGGCGCCGCGGTCTGGCACGAGCCGTTCTACCTCAAGCTCGGCGGCTGGCAGCTGTATTACGAGACGCGCAACCTGCTCGTTCTCGGCGCCCTGCATCGCGAGTTCACCCGCGGCGGCGTCGTCCGCCGGCAGTTGCGCCACCTGCTGCTGCATATGTTGACCTACCGCTACTACAGCAGCGCGCTGATCCTGCGCGGCATCGAGGACTTCCTGAGCGGCCCGGCCATCCTGCGCGCCGACCCGCGGCCGCTGCATGCGGGGCTCGCGGCCTTCCGCGCCCAGTTCGAGACGCCGACGCTCGCCCGCGCCAGCGTGCTCGGCGACGCCGCGTTGCCGAAGCTGCCGCGCGGCCGGCTCGCCTACCTGTTCTGGCTGATCGCGGTGCTGATACGCAACGCCGTGAGCGCGCCGCATCCCGGCGAGCCGCTGCGCGTGCCGGTGCGCGAGTTCGCCTGGATCACCTTGCGCCATACCGACAGCGTCGTGCTCGACACCTGGTGGGAGAACGACATGCCGGTCTATCGCCGCTCACGGGCGAGCTTTCTCCGCCTCGCGCGACGCGCGACGCAGGTGCTCTTCCGGCTTTGCCGCCACGGGCCGGCGGCGGCGCGCGCGTGGCGCGAGGCGGTGCCGGAACTCACCTCGCTGCCGTTCTGGCAGGAGTATCTCGCACGCGCCGCACCGCCTGCCGAGTAGGCGTGGACACGGTATGCGCGCCGGGTTGGCGGGCGGCGGCGTGCGAAACAAAGCTCTTATACCAGGGGTCGCCATCAGCGAGCCCTGGTCTCAGGTCTCAGGCCGGCATCACCGGCCGCGCCTGCTCCGCCAGTCCTTTAAGCACCGCGACGTCGATGCCGAGATGCGCCGAAACCAGCTCCGCCGGGGTGTTGGCAAGCCATTGCAGGAGCGAAACTTCCTCGTAGCGCGGCGCGCTGAAGATCTCGAGAAACCGCAGCGGGTCGCTGCCGGTGTTCTGGATGTAGTGCCCGCTCGAGCGCTCGATATAGCCGACGTCGCCGGCGGCGAAATCCTCGGTATGCGCGCGGGCATCGCCGGCGAACACCGTCATCCGCGAGGTGCCGCTGATCACGTACTGCCACTCGTCGGCGTTGGGGTGCCAGTGCAGCGCTCGGATGCCGCCAGGCGCCAGCTCGACCAGGGCGGCGGCGATCGTCGCCGAGGCCTTGAAATTGCCGCTGTCGGCGATCCGCACCGTGCCGCCCTTGACAGCGAAATCCGGCGTCTGGTCGAGCAGGCCGAAGTTGAACGGGTTCGGCACCGGCATCTGCCCGCTCTGCGACAGATCGTCGGCAAGCGGCCCGGGCAGTGCTGCGGGGAAGATGTAGAGCTGCTGCTTCGGCGCCCGGTCGAACACCGACGCATTGACGCCGAGGCTCGCCGCCAGCACGTCGCGCGGCGTGTGCGCCACCCAGTCGGTGACCAGCAGCGTGCTATCCTCAGAGAACGCGCCGTCATCAAACGCGAGCAGGAACTCGCAGCCGTCGGGCCCCAACCCCTGGATCGAGTGCGGGATGCCGGACGGAAAGTACCACAGATCGCCCTGCTTCACGTCGGCGGCGAACTTGCGCCCGAGCTGGTCGACCGCGGTAATCCGCGCCGTGCCGTACAGCATGTACGACCACTCCGCCGGCAGATGCCAATGCATCTCGCGCACGCCGCCGGCGATCAGCCGCATGTCGACCCCGGCCACCGACTTGCTGATCGGGAAATCCTTCACCGTGACCTGGCGCGCCCAGCCGCCGGCGAGACGACGGGTCCAGGTGCTGCCGAACGGATGCTTGAAGTTCGCGAGGTCGCCATGATCCGTCGCCGGCGGCGCGAACGCCTGCGGGTTGATCGCGCCGAGGCGCGGCTCGGCCGGGCCCGGATCGCTGCCGGCCCGCTTCAGTGCGTCCGGGCTCACCCCC
>CAXTSD010000239.1:0-4669 GCA_964246775.1 uncultured Acetobacteraceae bacterium
CGTCGGCGGCGGCGCGCTGGTCCGGCGCCTCGGCGGCATCAGCCGAAAGCAGCGTCTCGGCGAGGCCGCGTCGGCCGCCGCCGACGCGTATGTCGACGCGCCGGACCTGCCGGTCTTCCTGCTGCCACAGCGTGTTCAGCTTGTCCGTGTAGTGCGTTCTTACCCAGTCGCGCAGGAACGGCGTCGGCAGGTGCAGCGTCACCTCGTCGCCGTCGCGCCCGGCGAGCGTGATCTGACGCAGCCAGGTGCGATATTCGACCTCGCCAACCTCTGCCTGCAGCCTGGCGCGCACGCGTTCCCAACGCGTCGCAAAATCTTGCGTGGTGCTGTTCGCCGCGTCTTCGGCCGTCACGGCGAGCCCGCCATGGCCTCCAGCCACCGATCCGATCGCGCCGGCCGCCTTGTCTGTCCGGCTGCGTTCGAATTCCACCAGCACCTGCCTGCACCAATGAGGGAGTAGGCCGTCCAGCGGCGGCATGATCTCGTCATGTCAGCCCCAAGCGGCGCGATCTGCATGACCATGAATAGGGAGAACGACAATCAAAGGCAAACGGAATTTGCGTCAGCCAACTATTTACAAGAATAAGTGTCAGCAGAACAAGTATCGCAACCTGCGTTCGCGGGTGAGTTGCAACGGCCAGTCGGCGACGGACAAGAATTTGCTGATCGCAAACAGGACCGCGCGACGTTACTCTGCAGGAAAGGCGCGACGCCGGGCCAGCCGCGCCAGGCACTCACGCCTGGCTGGCGAGCGCCTTTACCCGTGCGGCAAGCCGCGAAATCTTGCGCGAGACGGTGTTGGCATGGATCACGCCCTTGCCCGCGGCGCGCTGCATCTCTGGCTGCGCCGCCCGCAAAGCCGCCGCCGCGTCGGCCTTGTTGCCGCCGGCGATCGCCGTCTCGACCTTCTTCACGAACGTTCGCATCCTGCTCTTGCGTGCCTGATTGCGCTCGGTGCGCCGAGCGGTCTGCCGGATGCGCTTTCGCGCGGATGCGGTATTCGCCATGGGGTCTCTGTCGACGCTCTCTGTCAGCCGAATTGATGCGGTCCGCGAGCTGGAAAACCACGCCCGCGGAGGCCGGACCCTATGCAGCGGCCAGTGGCAAGTCAAGCGTGAATGCCGCTCGCGAGACCATTTCGCCAGAGCGATTTTTGCCCGAAAGGAGTGGCTTGGGCGAAGCGGCGGCAAGCCGGGCCGGCGGCTCAGCGCTGGGTGCGGGCGCAGAAAAAGCTGCTGCGTCCGGACTGCACGATGCGCGATACGCCGCGGCAGGCGGGGGCGCCTGGGCAGCGCTCGCAGGCTTGCCCCTCGCGGCCGTAGACTTTCCAGGCATGCTGGAAATAGCCGAGTTCGCCGTCCGGCTGCACGTAGTCCCTGAGGCTCGAGCCGCCGGCCGCAATCGCCGCCTCGAGCGTCTCGCGGGTCGCCGCGACCAGCCGCGCCACCCGCGCGCCCTGCACGCTGCAGGCGAGGCGGCGCGGCGAAAGCCGGGCGCGAAACAGCGCCTCGCAGACGTAGATGTTGCCCAATCCGGCGACGACGGTCTGGTCGAGCAGCGCCGCCTTGATCGGGCTGCGCCGTCCGGCGAGCGCCGCGCCGAGCGAGCCCGCGGTGAATGCCGGGCCGAGCGGCTCCGGTCCGAGCCCACGCAGGCGGGCGTGCGCGTCCTCGTCCGCGGTGGGCACCAGATCGAGCGAGCCGAACCGGCGCGGGTCGACGAAGCCGATCCGCAGGCCGTCCTGCAGGCGCAGCACCAGGTGCTCGTGCAGGCCGGGCGCGTCCTGCTCGGGCAGCCCAGAGGGCACGCCAGCACCATCGCCCGGGGTGATCACCATGCGGCCGGACATGCCGAGATGCAGCAGCACGCTGTCGCCACCGGACAGCCGCATCAGTATGTATTTCGCGCGTCGCCGGAACGACAGCACTTGGGCGCCGGTCAACCGCGCGGCGAAACCGCGCGGCACCGGCCAGCGCAGCGTCTCGCGGTGCAGCACGGCGTGCGCGATCACCTGGCCTTGCAGACGCGCTTTGAGGCCGCGCATCACGGTCTCGACTTCGGGGAGTTCCGGCATGCTCGCCGGACAGGCTATACAGCCGAGCCATGAGCGACAACGTGGACAGGCCGCCGACCGACGACACCGATTTCGGCTATCGCAGCGTGCCGCGCGCGTCGAAAAAGCCGCTGGTGCGCGCCGTGTTCGACAGCGTCGCGCCGCGCTACGACCTGATGAACGACCTGATGTCGCTCGGCATCCATCGCGCCTGGAAGCGCGTCCTGCTCACCGACCTCGCGCCACGCCCAGGCCGCTCCCTGCTCGACCTCGCCGGCGGCACCGGCGACGTCAGCTTCGCCTGGCGCCAGGCTGGCGGCGGCCCGGTGATCCTGTCCGACATCAACGCCGCCATGCTCGGTGTCGCGCGCGACCGGGCGCTCGCGCGCGACTTGGTCGAGGACATCAGCTTCCTCGTCGCCGATGCCGAGCGGCTGCCGCTGCCGGGCGGCAGCCTCGACACCGTGTCGATCGCGTTCGGCCTCAGAAACTGCACCGACAAGGACGCCGTGCTGCGCGAGGCGCGGCGGGTGCTGCGCCCAGGCGGGCGCTTTCTCTGCCTCGAGTTTTCGCAACTTCAGGTCGCCGCCTTCAAGCCGCTCTACGATGCCTGGTCCTTCCTCGTCCTCCCCCGTCTCGGCCGGCTGATCGCGAACGACGCCGCCAGCTACCAATATCTCGCCGAGAGCATACGCACCTTTCCGGACCGCGAGGCGCTGGCCGCAATGATGCGGCAGGCGGGTTTCCAGAGGGTTAACGTGCGCACGCTGTCCGGCGGCATCGCGGTCATCCACTCCGGCTGGCGGCTGTGAGCGGCGCGCCGACACGCCGCATCCTGCTCATCGTCAGCGGCGGCATCGCGGCCTACAAGTCACTCGAGCTGATCCGCCTGCTGACCAAGGCCGGCCACGCCGTCACCTGCGTGCTGACGCGCGGCGGCGCCGAGTTCGTGACCCCGCTCAGCCTGCAGACGCTGTCCGGCGGCAAGGTCTACACCGAGCTGTGGTCGCTGACCGACGAGAGCGAGATGGGCCATATCCAGCTCTCCCGCAGCGCCGACCTGATCGTCGCCGCACCCGCCTCGGCCGACCTGCTCGCCCGCATGGCGGCCGGGCTCGCCTCGGATCTCGCGACCACGCTGCTGCTCGCCACCGACACGCCGGTCCTGGTCGCGCCGGCGATGAACGTGCGGATGTGGCGGCATCCGGCCACGGTCGCCAACATGGCCACTCTCGTCGCGCGGGGGATCGGCGTCGTCGGGCCGGACGAGGGCGTGATGGCCTGCAACGAGTACGGGCCCGGACGCCTCGCCGAGCCGCCGGCGATCCTGGCGGCGATCGAGGGCCGGCTCGCGCCTTGCGAAACGCCGTTGCTCGGCCGCCACGTCCTGGTCACCGCCGGGCCGACGCACGAGCCGATCGATCCGGTGCGCTACATCGCCAATCGCAGCAGCGGCCGGCAGGGTTTTGCCATCGCCGCCGCCTGCGCCGCACTCGGCGCCCGCGTCACCCTGGTGCACGGCCCGGTCGCGCTGGCGGCGCCCGCCGGGCTCGTCGTCCGCCAGGTGGAGACGGCGGCCGAGATGCTTGCCGCCTGCGAGGCGGCGCTGCCGGCGGATGCCGCGGTGCTGGCCGCCGCGGTCGCGGACTGGCGGGTCGTCAACGCCTCGGATCGCAAGCTCAAGAAGCGGGCGGATGGCAGCGCGCCGGCGCTCGGCCTGGTGGCGAACGCCGACATACTCGCCACACTGTCGGCGCCCGGGCCGAGCCGGCCGCGCCTGGTGGTCGGGTTCGCCGCCGAAACGGACGAGATCGACGCCAATGCGGCCGCCAAGCGCGTGCGAAAACGCTGCGACTGGATGCTTGCCAATGACGTGCGGCCAGAGACCGGCATCATGGGCGGCGCGGTGAATCAGGTGCACCTGCACGATGCGAAAGGCGTGGAGATCTGGCCCAGCCTGCCCAAGGCTGAAGTCGCGTCCAGGCTGGCGCGGCGGATCGCCGGCGCCCTGGGCTAGACGGGTCGCACCAGACGGTGCTGCTTGCGCCCGGCTGACAGTTTTATCGCGCCGTCCCGCAGCGCCGACAACCCGACCATCTGCGCCTCGTCCGTCACCGGCACGTCGTTCAGCCGCGCGCCGCCGCCGCGCACCAGCCGGCGCGCCTCGCCGTTGCTGGCGGCAAGCCCGGCCTCGACCAGCAACCGGATGAGTGGGATGCCTGCCGCCAGCGCCGATGCGTCGACGGTGATGCCCGGCAGGTCGGCGCTCGCGGCGCCGGAAAAGGCGAGCCGCGCCGTTGCCGCCGCCGCCTCGGCGGCGTCGTGGCCATGCGCGAGCGCGGTCGCCGCCGTCGCCAGGTGCCGCGTGGCCCTGCACCAGCACCGCGGCGGGGCTGCCGGCGGTGGCCGGGTTGATCGCGCGCAGCGCGGCGAGGCTCGCCGCGGTAGCGGCGGCGTTCGGCGTCGCCGCCACCATTCCGCCGCCGCCGGTGCCGGTGCAGGGCCCCGCGGCACCTGGCGCCGGCGGCGCCCGCGGGGCGGCCGGGCGGGCGGGCCGCCGCGCCGCCGCTGCCGGCGCCCCCGGGCGCGCCCCCGCCGGCGGCCGCCGCGCCGGGC
>CAXTSD010000240.1:0-4649 GCA_964246775.1 uncultured Acetobacteraceae bacterium
CGGCAGTGTTCTCACCTTTTTCGAGGGGCCGCTGCGGCGTGAGCGAGGCGGCGGCGGCGCCGTCGTGCGCACCGCTTTGCGCGTCGCCGGCCGCCCGGCGCTCGACTAGTGGGCGGCGCGGCTCGACGCCGCCGGCATCGCGCACCAGCCGATCGCCGAGCGGGATGGCCGGCTCGCGTTCGACTTCGAGGATCCGGAGGGCCAGCGTCTCGCGCTGATTGATGACGGCGGCGACGCCGGGCCGGCCGGGCCGGGCCGGCCGTGGCGACTGAGCCCGGTGCCGGCCGCCCACCAGATACGCGGCCTCGGCCCGATCACCCTCAGCGTCGCCGAGCTAGGTCCGACCGATGCGTTCCTGACGCAGGTGCTGGCGATGCGCCCGGCGCGGCGCCAGCAGGCGGCGGACACGCCGGACGTGGCCGTCCAGGTCTATGAAATGGGCGTCGGCGGTCCGGCGGCGGAGCTGCACGTCCGCATCGAACCGGGCCTTGCTCGCGCCGGCCAGGGCGCCGGCGGCGTGCATCACGTCGCCTTCCGGGTGAGCGACGATGAATACGCCGGCTGGGTGGCGCGGCTCGCGACGCTTGGCGTTGCCAATAGCGGCCCGGTGGACCGCTTCTATTTTCGCAGCCTGTACGTACGAGAGCCGAATGGCGTGTTATGCGAAATCGCCACTGACGGCCCGGGTTTCGCCACCGACGAGCCGATGTCGGCACTTGGCGAAACGCTGTCGCTGCCGCCGTTTCTGGAACCGCGGCGGCTTCAGATCGAGCGCCGGCTGAAGCCGCTCTGAGACCGGGCGAGGCGCGAGCGAGCATGACGGAGCCACCGCCTGCCCCGGCCCTGCAACTGCAGCACGTGATTGCCGGGCTCGATGACGGGGTGATCCTGCTCGGTCCCGGCTGCAGCATCGACTGGGCGAACGACGCCGCGCTCGCGATGCATGGCGTCGGCAGCCAGGCCGAACTCGGCCGCACCTTCAAGGAGTATCGCGCCCGCTTCATCATGCAGGCGCTGCGTCCGGCCTCCGGCCAGGCGCCGCTCGACCGGATCGCCCGCTTCGAGGCGTTTGGCCACTTGACGGTGACGGTGAACCAGCCGGGCAACGCGCCGCGCGCCACCTGGCGGCTGCACAGCCGCAAGCTGCCGCCGGACCGCCTTGCCCTGGTCATGCGCGACCTGACCGAGGAGGTCGATGCCGAGGAGCGCTTCGAGGACACGTTTGCCGCCAACCCGGCACCGGCGGTGATCTGCCGGCTCTCCGACCTGCGCTACGTCAAGGTGAATGCCGGATTTCTCGAGATGACCGGGCACTCGGCGGCGAGCGTGCTCGGCCGCACCGTCTATGACCTCGACGTGCTGGAGGACGCCGCGCATCGCGACGCCGCGATCGCCCATCTGCGTCGCAACCAGACGATACGCCAGCAGGAGGCCTGCCTGCGCACCGCTGAGGGCGTGCGAAAACTGGTGATCGTCGCCGGCCACCCGATCACCATCGGCGACACCGCCTGCATGCTGTTCACCTTCGTCGACCTCGAGCCGCGCCGGCAGGCCGAGCTGGCGCTGCGCCAGAGCGAGGCGCGTTTCGCCGCCGCGTTCAACCTCGCACCGTCGCCGATGCTCGTGGTGGCGCTCGACGGCCTGCGCGTCTCGGCGGTGAACGACGCGTTCTGTGCCGCCACCGGCTGGCGCGCCAACCAGGCCTGCGGGCGCAGCACCGCCGAGCTCAAGCTGTGGGGCGGCGGCGAGGCGCAGGCCAGCATCGAGCGGCAGGCGGCGCAGACCGGGCGGCTGCGCAGCGTCGACATCCAGTTGCGGGCCAAGGGCGGCGCGCTCAGCGACCAGCTGCTCTCGGCCGAGACGGTCACGATCGGCGACGCGCGCTCGATGCTGTGCGTGATGCAGGACATCACCGAGCGGCGACGCACCGAGACCGAGCTCATGCAGGCGATCGAGGCGGTGATGCAGGATGGGCCATGGCTCGGCCAGAAGATCGTCGAGAAGATGGCGCGCCTGACCACGCCCGGCCGCGAGGGCGACACCGGCGCGCTTGCCGACGACCTGTCGGCGCGCGAGCGGGAGGTGCTGGGGCTGATGGCGCAGGGGCTGGATGACGGGCAGGTCGCGGCCAGGCTGGCGATCTCGCGAAACACCGTGCGCAACCACGTCTCCAAGATCTATCGCCGGATCGGGGTGAAGCGACGCGGCGCCGCCGTGGTCTGGGCGCGCGAGCGCGGGCTGGCGGGCACGCGCGCGTGACGGATCGTCCGCTCCGATCGTGCGAAACGTCACGGCTCCAAGACATCAGGCTGGCGTTGCGTTCAGGATAATCGTATGATGAACGTGGCCGGAGACGGACTGTTCGGCGACGGGACAATCGTCGTTTGACAGGGGGCGGCCATGGCGACCGGGTTTGGCAACGAGACCGAATACGACGGCAAGGGCATCAACGGCGCGGTGACGATCGCCGACGTGAACGGCGACGGCTTGCCGGATCTCGTCGTCGCCAACCGGAACGACCCGCAATCGTCGTATAACGGACCGGATGGCGGCAATGTCACCGTGCTGCTCAACACCGGCGGCGGCGCCTTCGCTCCCGGCGTTACGTACAGCCTGCCGGACTATGGCAACAAGAGTTACGGCGGCGGCCCCTCGGGCGCGCCGGCCGACGTGACGACGGCGGACCTGACCGGCGATGGCCGGCAGGATATCGTCGTCGCCGATGGTCACGGCAACGTGATTGTGCTGCCGAACGAGGGACAGGGCGGGTTCGGCACGCCGGTGGTCACTCACGTCAACAACTACACCCAGTATGCCTATGCGACGCGCGTGGTCGCGGTCGACGTGAACGGCGACGGCAAGCCCGACCTGCTGATCGGCGGCGGCGTGCCGCTGGAAACCGGCGGCTTCTACGACGACGGCGGCGTGCAACTGCTGACCAATAACGGCAGCGGCGGCTTCGCGGCGCCGGTGACGTATGACAAGGCGCCGCCGGCGCAGAACGCCAACTACGCCGAGATCACGACCGGCTTCGCCACCGCGGACGTGAACGGCGACGGGCGGCCGGACCTGATCGTCGTTCACGGCGGCACCGGGTCCGGGCACACCTATTTCGAGGTGTCGCTCAACGACGGCGCCGGCGGGTTCGCGGCGCCGACGCGCTACGATTCCGGCGGCGGCGGCCTGCTCGCCGTCGGCGACGTGAACGGCGACGGCCAGCCGGACATCATCCTCGCCGGCGGCGACAGCACCGGCGGCAGCATCGAGGTTTTCCTCAACGACGGCAGCGGCGGCTACAACGTCATCAACCAGCCGACCTACGCGCTGGCGCCGAACCTCGACCCGACCGCGATCACGCTTGCCGACGTGAACGGCGACGGCGCGCCCGATCTCGTCGTCGCGGCAACAGCCGCCGGCGGCGTTGCCGAGACGGAGGTGCTGCTGAACGACGGCCATGGCGGCTTCGGCGCGGCCACCGTCTATGACGGCCTCGCGGCCACCGCGAGCGCCGATCTGAACGGCGACGGCAAGCTCGACCTGGCCGGTCCCGGCGCCTTCAACACTAACGCGTCGGGGATCCAGAACCAGTCGGTCGTCGTCGGTCTGCAGGGCGTGAACCAGCCGGCGGTGTGCTACGCCGCCGGCACCCGCATCCTGACCCGCGACGGCGAGGTCGCGGTCGAGGCGTTGCGGGTCGGCGACCTGGTGATGACGCTGCTCGGCCAGGGTTTTGCGCCGGTGCGCTGGCTCGGCCACCACACGCTCGACCTGCGCAGCCATCCGGCGCCAGGCCGCGTGCGGCCGATACGCATACGCGCCGGCGCGTTCGGCAACGGCCGGCCGCATCGCGACCTGCGGGTCAGCCCCGGCCACGCGATCTATGTCGACGGCGCGCTGATCCAGGCCGAGCGCCTGGTCAACGGTGCCACGATCAGCTCCGAGAGCTGCGACACCGTCACCTACTGGCATGTCGAGCTCGACCGGCACGACGTGCTGATCGCCGAAGGGCTGCCGGCGGAGAGCTATCTCGACACCGGCAACCGCACCGCCTTCGTCGGCGGCGGCGCCTATCTCGAGCTGCATCCGGATTTCGCGCCGCGACACTGGGCAGAGACCTGCGCCCCGCTGACCGAGGCGGGCCCGGTGCTGGCGGCGGTCAAGGCGCGGCTGCTCGAGACGGCGAGGACGGCGTTCGGCCGCGAGCTGACCGAGGAGCACGGGCTGCACGTGCTGGCCGACGGGGTGCGCCACGACGCGCGCGAAGTCTCGGGGTCGGTGCGCCGGTTCTTGCTGCCGCCCGGTTGCCGCGACGTCCGGCTTGCCTCAAGTGTCTGGGTGCCGGAGCAGATGCTGTGCGCCAGCTCCGATACTCGCACGCTCGGCGTCTGCCTGCGCCGGCTGAGCATTGACGGCCGGGCGCTCGACATTGACGACGACGCGCTCGCCGAGGGCTGGGCCGAGCCTGAGCGGCACGACGGCGGCGAGCAGCGCTGGACCACTGGCTTCGCGAAGCTGCCGGCGGGCGGACGCGAGATCGAGGTCGAGCTCATCGGCGAGTTCGTCGCCTGGTCGGCGGCGGCAGAGGCAGCAGACGGGGCGGCAGACGGGGTGGAGCAAATGTCGCCGGCGTCGTTGCGCCGCGCCTGAGC
>CAXTSD010000241.1:0-4627 GCA_964246775.1 uncultured Acetobacteraceae bacterium
GCATGTTGAACGACATCGCGAAGACGATGGCGATGCCCATGCGGCAGAGCAGCGACAAGCCGAAGCCGCTCGACAGCAGGAACGGCGCCGCCACCGCCGCAGCCGCCGCGACCGCCCAAGGCAGCGACCGACGCAGCGTCCTCTGCAGCGAGCGCCGCGGCGGCGTCAGCGACAGCCCGCGGGCGGCCACGCTCACGCGGTTCTCGAACCGAACAGGCCGCGCGGGCGGAACGCCAGCACCAGCACCAGCATCAGGAACGGCACGGTGGGCGCGGCGCGGGCGATCGTGAGGTTCCACAGGTCGGCGAGACGGCCGTCCAGAGCGACGCTGACGCCGAGATCGGCCAGCAGCCTGCCGAGCGGCAGGTCAAGGCTGATCGACACGGTCTGCAGCAGCCCGATCAGGATCGAGGCGACGAACGCGCCCCAGATCGAGCCGAGCCCGCCCATCACCACGACGGCGAACACGATGCCGCCGAGCGAGGCCGCCATGCCGGGCTGGGTCGTGAACGCATTGCCGCCGATCACCCCGGCGAGCCCGGCGAGCGCCGAGCCGGCGCCGAACACGGCCGTGAACACGCGCGGCACGTCGTGGCCCAGCATCGAGACCATGTCCGGGTGGGTGAGTGCCGCGCGCACGACGAGCCCTAGGCGGGTGCGCGCGAGTGCCGCGAACAGTGCTGCGAACATCGCCAGCGACACCGCCATCATGAACACCCGGTAGGCCGGGTAGTCGCTGCCGTCCAATCTGAACAGCGCGAAGTCAAGCGCCGCCGGCACCCGGTAGGGCACCGGATTGCGGCTCCAGATCAGCGGCACCACCTCGCCGATCACCAGCGCGAGCGCGAAGGTGAACAGCAGCTCGGCCATCGGGCCGTGGCGATGCACCGCCCGCAACGCGGTGCGCTCGATGACCGCGCCGAGCACGCCGACCAGCACCGGCGCCACCACCAGCCCGACCCAGAACCCGAGCGCCACGCTCACCGTGTAGGCGAAATAGGCGCCCAGCATGTAGAAGCTGGCATGGGCGAGGTTCAGCACCCCCATCATGCCGAAGATCAGCGTGAGCCCGCTTGACAGCATGAACAGCAGCAGTCCGTAGACCATCCCGTTCAGCAGCACAGGAGCGAGCGCCTCGCTCATCGTCCGGCGCCTACGGCGCGTCCTTGAACGCGCAGGTGGTGGCCATGCGGGTCTGCTCCGGCTCGATCCGGCTCACGGTCTTGAAGCCGAGCTTGGTATCGGGGAACACGTGCGGCAGGTCCGGCGCGACTTCGCTGATGAACAGCGGCTGGATCAACTGGTGGTCGTCCGCCCGCATGTCGGAGACGCCGAGCGGGGTCTGCCGCTTCATGCCGCTCATCACGCGGGCGACGGCGACGGGATCGGACGAGTTCGCCTGCTTCATCGCGGCGGCCAACGTGTCGATCTCGTTGACGACGTGCCAGTAGTAGAAGGTGCGCTTGTAGCGCGCCTCGAAGGCGGCGGAGATGTCGTCGATGCCTGGCACGTTGTCGGCCCAGGTGCTGATCTGGGCGTCGCCGCGCGCGCCCTGGCCGGCGGCGGCGACGACCATTTGGTCGCCGATGTAGTAGGTGAAGAAGCGGCCCTTGTAGCCGCTATCCGCCGCCGCCTTGACCAGCAGCTCGATATCCTGGCCCCAGTTGCCGGTCACCACCGCGTCGGCGCCGGCGGCCTGGAACTTGGCGACGTAGGGGGTGAAGTCCTTGACCTTGCCGAGCGGCACCCGTTCGGCGCCGACGATCTGCAGATCCGGCCGGCGATCCTTCAGCATCGCCTCGGCGGCCTTCTGCACCGAGACGCCGAACGAGTAGTCGGGGTTGAAGACGTAGACCTTGTGGATGTCCTTCTGGCTCACGAGGTAGTCGGCGAGCGACTTCATCTTCATGTCGCTGTCGGCGTCGAAGCGGAAGTGCCAGTACGAGCACTTGTCGTTGGTGAGCCCTGGATCGACGGCGGCGTAGTTCAGCAGCAGCACCGTCTTGCTCGGGTCACGGTGGTTGTTTTTCGCAATCGCCGCACTCAGGGCGAAGGCGACCGCCGAGCCGTTGCCCTGGGTCACGTAGTGGATGCCGTCGTCGACGGCCTTGCGCAGCAGGCCGAGCGATTTCTCCGGGCTCACCTCGTTGTCCATAGGCACGATCTCGAACCGGCGCCCCGGCCCGGCCGCTTGCGTCGCGTTCACCCGGTCGGCGGCGAAGCGGAAGTGCTGCTCGCCGAGCTGCCCGGTCTCGGCCAGCGGCCCGCTCAGCGGGTCGATATAGGCGATGCGCACCGTCTCGTCGGCGCGCGCCGCCGCCGTCGCCATGAGCAGACTGAGCAGGGTCGCGCCGAGTGCAGGCCGCATTGAACCGATCTCCCCCCGGAGCGCTTCGCGAGGTCCGTTGGCCGGATCCGCAGCGATCGTTCGGGTGTGATCCTGAGGCTGCTTGCCGCCCTGCGTCAATGCCGCCGCGTCGGCTTGCCGGTTGCCGTCCGGCCGGCGCTCGCGTGTAATCCGCAGACTTTGAGAAAACCGACTTGAAGGACAAGGAGACGAACGATGCCGCATGCGGCGTTTGATCTTGCCGGCAAGGTCGCCCTGATCACCGGCGGCAATGGCGGCATCGGCTTCGGCTTCGCTCAGGGTCTGGCGCAAGCCGGCGCCGACATCGCGCTGTGGGGCACCAGCGAGGCGAAGAACGCGGCCGCGGTCGCCCGCCTCGCCGCGCATGGCGGCCGGGTCGCCGCGTTCACCTGCGACGTCGGCGACGAGGCGGCGGTCGATGCCGCGTTTTCGCAGACGCTCGAGACGTTCGGCCAAATCGACGGCTGCTTCGCCAATGCCGGGGTCGGCGGCCGCGGCACGCCCTCGTTCGGCGAGATGACGCTCGACGAGTGGCGCCGGGTCCTGCGCGTCAATCTCGACGGCGTGTTCCTGACCTTTCGAGGCGCCGTAGTGCTCGTTGCGCGCGGCACGGCATACGGTCACGCGCGGCGGCGGCGGCGTGCTGGTCGCCACCGCCTCGCTCGCGGCGCTGATGGGTGCCGCGCGCAACGAGCACTACGGCGCCTCGAAAGGCGCGGTGATCTCGATGGTCCGGGGGCTGGCGGTCGAATACGCGCGGCACGGCATACGCGCCCACGCCGTGCTTCCCGGCTGGGTGGAGACGGAGATGACCGCCGACGCCTTTGCCAACGAGCGCTTCGCCGCCAACGTGAAGCCGCGCATCCCGATGCGCCGCTGGGGCACGCCGGAGGATTTCTCCGCCGTCGCGGTCTACCTGATGAGCAGCGCCTCCTCGTGGCACACCGGCGACAGCTTCGTCATCGACGGCGGCTACTCGCTGTTCTGAGACTTGGTCAGAAGCGGCTGATTCACGTTTCAGGTTGACCTAACCTGAAACGATCAGGCGCTAGAAACGCGCGCGCCGCCTGACGGAACTCCGGCGACCGAAGCTGTGTCGCGAACATCGCGCTCTCCTCGTCGACGCGATGGGCGAGCGCGGCGACGTCGCCTCTGAGCAGTCGCTTGGTGTTTCGCAGCGCCGCCGCCGGACGCGCGGCGACGGTGGCGACCAGACCAAGCGCGGTTTCGAGCAGCGCCTCGTCGACGACGCGGTTGACCAGGCCCCAGCGCAGCGCCGTCTCGGCGTCCACCGGCTCGCCGAGCAGCAGCATCTCGGCGGCGCGCTGGTGGCCGACCGCGCGCGGCAGCAGCAGCGAGCTCGCCGCCTCCGGCACCAGGCCGAGCTTGATGAACGGCATCGACAGCGTCGCGCTCTGCGCCGCGACGACGAGGTCGCAATGCAGCAGCATCGTCGCCCCGATGCCGACGGCCGGGCCCTGCACGGCGGCGACGAGCACCTTGCTCGCGTTGCACAGCGCCTCGATCAAGCCAAAGGCCGGTCTGTGCGCGCCATCTGGCTCCCCGTCCGGAGCAAGCGCGAGAAAGTCGTTGATGTCGTTGCCGGCGCAGAACGTGTTGCCGGCGCCGCTCAGCAGCACCGCGCGTACCCGATCGTCACGCTCGGCCTCGGCGAGTGCGCCCGCCATCGCCTCGTACATCGCCCGGTTCAGCGCGTTGCGCTTGGCCGCGCGATCCATCCGGATGTGCATCGCACCATCGATCCGGCTGACGACCACCTCGTCCGACATAGTTGTCCTCCATAACTTAATAATAAAAGCTTTTTGGTTCTTTTTCTCGAAAAAGAACTACTTGCTTCCTTACTTACCGGACCCGTCAAGTCGCAAGCTCAACCAGAAACGGCCCGGGCCGGGCAAAGGAGTGCGTGAGCAGATCGCCGCAGGCCTCCAGCGTCTCGGCGCGCGCCGCTTCGACACCCATGCCGTTCGCGAGCCGCACCCAGTCCAGCGCCGGGTTGCCGAGGTCGAGCATGTCGAGCGCCGTGCGGCCGGCATTGGCGCCGACCTTGCCGTATTCGCCGAGCAGTATCTGGTATTTGCGGTTGGCGAGCAGGATCGTCGTCACCGGCAGCTTTTCGCGCGCCTGCGTCCACAGCGCCTGCAGCGTGTACATCGCCGAGCCGTCGGCCTGGAGGTTCACCACCCGGCGGCCCGGCGCCGCGATCGCCGCCCCCGTCGCACGCGGCATCCGCAGCCGATC
>CAXTSD010000242.1:0-4625 GCA_964246775.1 uncultured Acetobacteraceae bacterium
GGTAAACATCGGCGACGAGCCGCAGAAGGCCGGCGTCGCGCCGGCGGCCGCCGACGGCTTCATCGCCGCCTGCCGGCGCCGCTTCGGCGTCGGCCTCGCCGGGCTGATGGCGATACCGCCGGCGGTCGGGGACCCGACGCCCTATTTCATCCGCCTCGCCGGCATCGCGCGTCGGCATGGCTTGTCCGGCCTGTCGATGGGCATGTCGGGCGACTACCGGGCCGGCGTCGCCGCGGGTGCGACGATCGTGCGCGTCGGCAGCGCGATCTTCGGCAGCCGGCCGTTGCCGCAAGGCTAACGCGGCGCCACCTATCGTGCCCGTCGCCAATCACGCTAATATCCAGACTTAGCCGCTGTGCTTGGCTCAGGGGCAGGCACGAGGCAGCCTACGCATGGATGACCGGGCCACGCCCCACCTACCGACGCCGCTCGCCGTGACCGCCGAGGCGCCAATGCTCGAGGCATCGACGGGCGAACCGTCGACGAACGACCACGGCACCGCCGGCCTCGGCGTCACCAGCCTGCCCGGCGCCCATCAGCGGCGGGTGCCGTTCAGCCTGCCGATCGTCGTCGCCGTGCTCGGCGTCGTCTACGGCGATATCGGCACCAGCCCGCTCTACGCCTTCAGGGCGACGCTGGCGCTGTTCGGCAAGACCGCGGCGACGCCCTGGGAGATACTCGGCTGCCTGTCGCTGATCTTCTGGTCGCTGATCCTCATCGTCACGGTGAAATACGTGCTGCTGGTGATGCGCGCCGACAATAACGGCGAGGGCGGCATCCTCGCCTTGATGGCGCTGGCGCAGCGGGTCTCGACGCACGCGCGCGTGAAGGCGGGTCTGACCCTGGTCGGCATCGTCGGCGCCTGCCTGTTCTTCGGCGACGGGGTGATCACGCCGGCGATCTCGGTGCTGTCGGCGGTCGAGGGGCTCGAGGTGTCGCTGCCGCAGGCCGCGGAAGCGGTGGTGCCGATCTCGATCGTGGTCATCGTCCTGCTGTTCGCCGTGCAGTCGCGCGGCACCGGGCAGGTCGGGCGCATGTTCGGGCCGATCATGGTGATCTGGTTCGCCGTGCTCGGCGTGCTCGGCGTGCTCGGCATCGAGCGCAACCCGTCGGTGCTGCAGGCGATGCTGCCGCATCACGCGGTGATCTTCACCCTGCATCACGGCTTCCTGGCGTTCACCGCACTCGGCGCCGTGGTGCTGGCGGTTACCGGCGCCGAGGCGCTCTACGCCGACATGGGGCATTTCGGCGCCAGGCCGATCCGCCTCGCCTGGCTCGCCTACGTGCTGCCCTGCCTGGTGCTCAACTATTTCGGCCAGGGCGCGCTCGTCATCGCCAATCCGGACGCGGCGAAGAACCCGTTCTTCCTGCTCGGCCCGCACTGGCTGCAACTGCCGCTCGTCATCCTGGCGACGTTCGCGACCGTCATCGCGAGCCAGGCGCTGATCTCCGGCGCCTACTCGATCGCCAGGCAATGCATGTCGATGGGCTTCCTGCCCAGGATGACGGTGACCCACACCTCGAAGAGCGAGGAGGGCCAGATCTTCCTGCCGCAGGTGAACTACGCGCTCGCCTTCGGCGTCATCGTGCTGGTGCTGGCGTTTCGCAGCAGCGACAGTCTGGCCTCGGCCTACGGCATCGCGGTCACCGGCACGTTTCTGTGCACCTGCGTGCTGGCGATGGTGGTATTCCGGCGACTGTACGGCTGGCCGCGCTGGCTGGCCGTCTCGGTTTTCGGCGGCTTCTTCCTGATCGACGCGGTGTTCTTCGCCGCCAACGTGCTGAAGGTGGTCGAGGGCGGCTGGGTGCCGCTTGCCCTCGGCCTCGCCTTGCTCGCCCTGATGACCTCGTGGAAGCAGGGGCGAGACCTGATGGTCGCGCGCTGGAAGCAGGACAGCCTGCCGCTCGCCTCGTTCCTCGCCCGACTGCCGCAATCGCGCGTCGTGCGCGTGCCCGGCATGGCGATCTTTCTGACCTCGAACCCGGATTTCGTGCCCGCCGCGTTGCTGCACAACCTCAAGCACAACAAGGTGCTGCACGAGAAGGTCCTGTTCGTCACCGTGACCACGCTCGACGAGCCGGAAGCCGAACGACGCCTGCAAGTCGCCGAACTCGGCCCCGGCATCCACCGCGTCGCCCTGCGCTACGGCTTCATGGAGAGCCCGAACATTCCGCGCGCGCTCGAGGAGCTGCACACGCTCGGCGTCGCCTACGATCCGATGCAGGTCAGCTATTTCCTCAACCGCGAGGTGCTGGTCCGGGCGATGGTGCCGAAACTGCCGATCTGGCGGCTGTGGCTGTTCCTGGTGATGATACGCAATTCCGTCCCGGCGACGGAGTTCTTCCGCATCCCTAGTGATCGCGTGGTCGAGCTCGGCGTGCGGGTGGCGATCTAAAGGGCAATTAAGGCCAGGGCTTTGCCCTGGACCCACCAAGGGTCCGTGGACCCTTGGATCCCGACATTTCGCATGGTTTGAACGCTGCGTTCTCAATCCTGCTCGTTGAAACCGGATTCCACCAGCGCGGCCAACGCGTCCAGCGCCTCCTTCGCCTCCCATCCCTCGGCGCGCAGTTCGAGTTCCGCGCCCTGGCCGGCGCCGAGCATCATCAGCCCCATGATCGAGCGGGCGGAGACGCTCTGGCCCTCGCGCAGCACGTCGACCGAGGCGTCGAAGCGCTCGGCCATGGTGACGAACTTGGCCGCCGCCCGGGCATGCAGGCCACGCATGTTGACGATGGTGACCACCCGCGTCAGCACCGGTCCGCTCGGCGGCGCTTCGTCCATCTGGCCCTCCTCTACCCGCCGGTCGCCGCTCTGGCCGGCGCTCGCGCCGCGGGCGGCTCAGGCCTGCTTCACGCCGGCGGCGACAGCATCGTCCGGGCTGTCCTGCCGCATGACGCCGCCGGCGGAACGACCCTGCAGCCCCGCCGAGACGACCGACTGACCGCCAAAGCCCGGCGCGGCGCCCATCTGGCCGCTCAGCGCCTGACGGATCGCGCTCAGCGAGTTGATCGGGCTCATCGGGCTCAACGGGCCGATCGAACCGCATCGATTGGTCGTCCTGCAACCGGACAAGACGTGTGACGCCGCCGCGATGTACTTGCGCCCGGCCGCCTCCGTGGTGTCGACGCACTCGCTGAGCGTCTCGCGCGAGCGGATCTTGGCGAACTTCACCAGCATCGGCAGGTTCACCCCGGCGATGACCTCGACGCCGCGCCGGCTCATCATCGAGATCGCGAGGTTCGACGGCGTGCCGCCGAACATGTCGGTGAGGATCACCACGCCATCGCCGGTATCGACCTGCTCGATGCAGTGCAGGATGTCGGCGCGCCGACACTCGATGTCGTCGTCGGCGGCGATGCAGATCGTCGCCACGTTGCGCTGCGCGCCGACCACATGCTCCATCGCCAGACGGAGCTCCTCGGCGAGCCGCCCATGCGTCACCAGCACGAGACCGATCATCGGGCGGACCAGGCCACCATGCAGCCAGCCGTGACGCCCTGGCCGACCAGGCGGAGCCTTCGACAAACCATTTCTACCGTTCGCTCCATTCCGACCCGCTCAGAGAGGATCGATACGCGTAGCCGCCACATCGGTGCGACGGGCCGCCTGCACCAGCCCCTGACGCGCAAGCTCGCGATGCGTCACCGACACGACGAGGCTCCGGCGGGTCGCGTTCGCCCTTGCATCTGCGCCGGCATCTGCCCTGGCCTCTGTCCTGGCACCCGCCGCCGCGCATCCCTGCTCCCGCCAGTCAGCCGCCGCAAGATACTCCGACAATCTTTCCACAACATGAACGGAACGATGGCGTCCACCGGTGCAGCCGACGGCGATCGTCGCGTATTTCTTGCCTTCGGCGATGAAGCGCGGCAAGAGCAGAGTGAGCAGCGCCTGGATTTGGCCAACAAACCGGGTGAAGTCGGGGTCAGATTCGACGTAACTGGCAACCGCAGGTTCTAGTCCGGTGAGCGGACGCAACGTTGTGTCGTAGTGCGGATTACGCAGAAAGCGCGCGTCGAACACCAGATCCGCTTCGCGCGGCAGCCCTGCCGGATACGCGAAGGAGACCAGCGAAACCATCAATGCGCCGGCGGCGCCGTCGTCACCTCCGAAGCGCTGCTCGATGGCGAGGCGAAGCGCCGGCAACGCCAGCTCGCTGGTGTCAAGCACGAGGTCGGCCGCCTCGCACAGCCGCGCGGTGATGCGCCTCTCCTCGGCGATGCCGTCAGCGACGCGCCCGACGAGTGCGAGCGGATGGCGCCGCCGGGTTTCGGTGAAGCGGCGCAGCAGCACCGTCTCGTCGGCGCGGGCGAACAGCAGCGTCGGATCAAGCGCCGGATGGCCGCGCAGGCGCTGCAGGCTCGCCAGCACCTCGCTTGCGTCAAAGCCGCTGGTGCGCGCGTCGACGCCGATCGCCAGCGGCCGTTCGGCGCGGCTCGCCAGTGTCTCGACCAGGGCAAGCGGCGGGTTGTCGATCGCCTCGAAGCCGAGGTCCTCCAAGGCGTGCAGGATTGAGGACTTGCCGGCGCCGGACAGGCCGCTCACCAGCACGACCGGCAGGCGCCCGGCAGCACTCAAGCGGCGGCGCTCACGCGAATGCGCCGGCGGCCAGGCGCGCGCGTCC
>CAXTSD010000243.1:0-4623 GCA_964246775.1 uncultured Acetobacteraceae bacterium
CTGTGCCAGCGCGGCGCCGGGCATGACCAACACGACACCGCTGCCGGCGCTGATGCTGGAGCCGCTGGCGCGGGCGGCGCTGCTCGAGGATCTCGGCCGCGCCGGCGACGTGACCACCGACGCCATCGTGCCGGCCGGACTGCAGGCGCGGGCGCGGCTGGTCGCCCGCGAGCCCGGCGTGATCGCCGGCATCGAGCTCGCGGCGATGGCCTTCCGCCTGGTCGAACCCCGGCTGGCGTTCGACATCGCCCGCCCGGACGGCAGCGCGGTCGCCCGCGGCGACGTGATCGCGACGGTCGGCGGGCCGGCGCGCGGCCTGCTTACCGGCGAGCGGGTGGCGCTCAACTTCCTCGGCCACCTGAGCGGCATCGCCTCGGCGACCGCCCGCATCGTCGAGGCGATCCGGCCGCATCACGCCCGCATCGTCTGCACCCGCAAGACGCTGCCCGGCCTGCGCGCGGTACAGAAATACGCCGTGCGCGCCGGCGGCGGCAGTAATCATCGTTTCGGCCTCGATGACGCGGTGCTTATCAAGGACAACCACATCGCGATCGCCGGCGGCGTCCGCCCGGCGCTCGAGCGGGCGCGCGCTTGCGCCGGCCACCTGGTCAAGATCGAGATCGAGGTCGACACGCTGGCGCAGCTCGAGATCGTGCTCGCGATCGGCGCCGACGCGGTCCTGCTCGACAACATGGACCCCGCGACGCTCGCGGAGGCGGTGCGCATGGGCGCGCGCCGCGCGATCACCGCGGGGGGGGGGCGTATCATGGCGGTGGCCGCGCCGGCGATCGCCGCGTCCGGGGTCGACCTGATCTCGATCGGCTGGCTGACGCATAGCGTGACGGTGCTGGATATCGGCCTGGACGAGGCGGGATAGGCCGGCGCGCTGCCGCTTTCCGTCTCGCCGGGCGGCCGGTTCTCCCCTACTCTCGTCCTGCATGCTGACCGACCTGCCGAACCTGCTGACGCTGTCCCGCATCGCGGCCATTCCGCTGCTGGTCGCCTGCGTCGCGTTGCGCCAGCCGGGCTATGATCTCGCCGCCTGCGTGCTGTTCGCGCTCGCCGGGCTCACCGACTGGCTCGACGGCCGGCTCGCGCGCGGGCGGGCGCAGCTCTCCGATCTCGGCCGGATGCTCGATCCGATCGCCGACAAGCTGCTGGTCGGCGCCTCGCTTATGGTGCTGGCCGGCTTCGCGCGGCTGCCGGCGCTCGGTCTGTATCCGGCGATCGTCATCCTGCTGCGCGAGATACTGGTGAGCGGCCTGCGCGAGTATCTGGCCGGGCTGTCGGCCGGCCTGCCGGTGACCAGGCTCGCGAAGTGGAAGACCGGGTTTCAGATGGCGGCCCTCGGCACCCTGCTCGCCGGCGACAGCGCCGGGCGGCTGCTCGGGCTCGGCTTCCTGCCGGTCGGGCTGATCGGCGGGCTGATGCTGTGGACGGCGGCGGCGCTGACCCTGATCACCGGCTGGGACTACCTGATGGCGGGGCTGCGCCACGTTTCGGTCGGCCGCGCCGCGCCGGCGGAGGCGGCGCCGCGCCGGCCGGCGTGACGCTTGCGCCGCTGCGGGCGGTGCACAGTTGATACAGCCCCGGCATGATCCGCCGCGGCGCACCGTCTCCTATCTTGAGTGCGACGTGTCTCACGGGCAGAGTGCCGCCGTTTCGGCCATCCCGCCGGGCGGGATGCGCGGCAGAGAGAGATCGGGGACCATGCGTCGCACTGTTTGGCTGGCCACGGCTCTCCTGCTGACCGGCTGCGCGGGCTCCGGCTTCTACCGGTTCGTCGGCGACACGGCGAGCGTGCCCGGCGCCAACCCGAACCGCCCCTACGGCGCCGCCGAGACCACGCGCAAGATCGAGGGCGACCAGTCGACGCCGCCGCCGATCCTCACCGAACCGGGCAATATCTGGCCCGGTCCGCCGCCGCCGCAGCCCTCGCTCGCCGACATCGAGCGCCAGCAGAACAACGAGTTCTCGAACCAGCCGGGCGCCAACGCGCCGTCGTCGCCGGGCTCGTCGGCCAGCCAGCAGGAGAAGGCGCTGCGGACCTATCCGCGCGGCAACGCGCCGAAGCGGCCGTACGAGAAGGGCAGCTCCACGCCGCCCGGCAACAATGAGCCCGGCTTGTCCGGTCTGGCGCGGCCGGGCGTGGAGACGAACCCGAGCCTGCCGCCGGTGGCACCCGACCGCACCGGGCAGCCGGTGGCGATCCCGGGCGTCGGCAACGGCACCGACACCGGCGGCTCGACCGGCTACCGCACCCTGAACGGCAACGTGCCCGGCGTCGCGCCGGGCAGCATTATGGTGCCGAACGGCAACGGCACCAGCACCGTCATCGGGCCAGGCGGCGCGGTATCGACGATCCCGACGCCGAAATAGGGATCACGGCAGTGGACGCCGCACCCCTGCAAATCCTGTATTTCGCCTGGCTGCGCGAGCGCACCGGCACCGCGGCCGAGAGCCTGACGCTGCCGGACGGGGTGGCGACGCTCGGCGACCTGGTGGCCAGGCTGCGCGCGCGCGGAGCGAACTACGAAGCCGCCTTCGCCAACCCGCGCCTCGTGCGCGTCGCGCTTAACCAGGAATTCGCCACGCTCGACGCGCCGGTGCAGGCCGGCGACGAGGTCGCCTTCTTCCCGCCCGTCACCGGCGGCTGACCTCATGGCCACCGTGCGGGTGCAGCCGGAGCCGTTCGACACCGGGGCCGAGCTGGCGCGGCTCACCGCCGGCCGGCACGATATCGGCGGCGTCGGCTGCTTCGTCGGCACCGTGCGCAGCACGACGGAGGCGCCGATCGCGGCACTCACCCTCGAACACTACCCGGCGATGACCACCCGGGCACTCGCCGCCATCGCCGCCGAGGCGGAGCGGCGCTTTCATCTGCTCGGCTGCACTGTGGTCCACCGCCATGGCCGGCTGCTGCCGGGCGAGGCGATCGTGCTGGTGCTCGCCGCCGCCCCGCACCGGCAGGACGCGCTTGACGCGACCGGCTTCCTCATCGACTGGCTGAAGACCCGCGCGCCGTTCTGGAAGCAGGAGATCGCGGCGGACGGCACCTCGCGCTGGGTCGAGGCGCGGGACAGCGACGAGCAGGCGGCGGAGCGATGGTCAGGCTCGGCTCAGACGTAAGCCGCAACCTCGTCGCGGCTGCGCTGGGTCAGCGCCTCGTAGTCGCGCAGCAGGGTCTCGGTGATGCGCGTCGGCGCGTAGCTGTGCTCGCCGATGACCCGCACCGGCGTCACCTCGGCGGCGGTGCCGGCCAGGAACACCTCGCTTGCGCGGGCGAGGTCGGCCTCCGGGATCGCCCGCTCGATCACCTTCATCCGGTGGTGCCGGGCGATCGCCATCACCGTGCGCCGGGTGATGCCGTCGAGGAAGCAGTCCGGCGTCGGCGTGTGGATGTCGCCGTCGATGACCAGGAAGATGTTGGCGCCGGTCGCCTCGGCGACGAGGCCGCGCCAGTCGAGCATCAGCGCGTCGTCGTAGCCCTGCCTCTCGGCTTTGTGCTTCGACAGCGTGCCGGTCATGTAGAGGCCCGAGGCCTTCGCCGCCGTCGGCTCGGTGTTCGGCGGCGGCCGGCGCCAGTCGGACATGTTGAGGCGCACGCCCTTCAGGCGCTCGGCGCCGAACAGGTTGGGCCACGGCCAGGCGGCGATCATCAGGTGGATCTTCGTCAGTTGCGCGGCGACGGCGATCTGCTCGGTGCCGCGCCAGGCGAGCGGGCGGACATAGGCCTCGGTCAGATTGTTGGCGGCCAGCACCTCGATGCAGGCGGCGTCGATCGCGTCCGCGGTGTAGGGTATCTCGAACCCCATTATGTCGGCCGAATTGAGCAGCCGGTCGGTGTGCTCGCGCAGCTTGAAGATCGTGTTGTTGTACGAACGCTCGCCTTCGAACACCGCGCTGCCATAATGCAGCCCATGTGAGAGCACATGAAGCTTGGCGTCGCGCCAGGCGATGAGCGCGCCGTCCCACCAGATGAAGCCGTCACGGTCGTCGAAAGGAACAAGGGCCAACACGTCTCTCCGGCCAGGGTTTTTGGCCCAAGTTTTCGGGCCAAGGGTTCAGGGCTGCCCCCGGGTGCGGCGCTCGCCCGCGCGCCGAAAACTTTGCTAAAGCCGCGGGTGTGTCAACGAAGCTGACGTATATCGAGAGACTATCAGCCATGTCACGGACGAAAATCATGCGTCTTGAGGGATCGTCGCCGCCTGCCGACCGGACGGCGAACCGGCGCGAGGCGGGCGGCAACGTCCATCCCGGGCCCGGTCTGGGTGCCGGCGCCGCCGCAAGCGCCCCCGCAAGCGTGTCGACAAGCGGACCGCCCGGCAGCAGCCTGCTATTCCTGCGCGAGACGCAGATGCGCGAGGCGCAGGATCTGCTGTTCTTCGCCTATCGCGACTTCACCGCCGCCGCCGACGTGATCCTCGACGAGCTCGGCCTGGGGCGGGCGCACCACCGCGCGCTGCACTTCATCGGCCGCAACCCGGCGATGACGGTGAGCGACTTGCTGGCCGTGCTGCGCATCACCAAGCAGAGCCTCGCCCGCGTGCTCGGCGTGCTGGTGGCGCGCGGCTTCGTCGCCCAGGTTCCGGGCCGCGCCGACCGCCGCCAGCGCCTGCTGAC
>CAXTSD010000244.1:0-210 GCA_964246775.1 uncultured Acetobacteraceae bacterium
GCCCGAGCTCGCCCCTGGGTTCGCCCACCAGGATCAGCGCGAGGCCGGGCGCGAGCGCGATGCCGGCGGCGCGCTGCGCCTCCTCGATCACGCCGAGGCCGCCGATCGCCGGCGTGGGCAGGATCGCTCGCGCGACGCCGTCCGGGCCGCGGGTCTCGTTGTAGAGCGAGACGTTGCCGCTCACGACCGGGAAGTCGAGCGCCGTGCAGG
>CAXTSD010000244.1:227-4605 GCA_964246775.1 uncultured Acetobacteraceae bacterium
CCGTCATGCCTTCGACCGCACGCGCGAACTGGCCCATCACCACCGGGTTCTCGGGACTGCCGAAATTGAGGTTGTCGGTGAGCGCCAGCGGTGTCGCGCCGGTGGCGGTGATGTTGCGCCAGGCCTCGATCACCGCGAGCGCGCCGCCGGCCCGCGCGTCGGCGGCGCAGTAGCGCGGCGTGCAGTCCACGGTCAGCGCCAGCGCGCGGCCGGAGCCTGGCAGCCGGACGATGGCGGCATCGGCCGCACCCGGCCGGCGGACGGTCTGGCCGCCGATCGTGCTGTCGTACTGATGGTAGACCCAGGCGCGCGAGGCGAGATCGGGCGAGCCGACCAGGCGGAGAAGGGCCTGCTCCAGGCCGGCCGGATCGTCCACCGGGCCGAGCGGCGCCGGCGCCGGCGGATCGGCGGTCGGGCGGTCATGGAAGGGCGCCTTCTCGGCCAAGGGATCGAGGGCGATGTCGGCTTCGGTGCGACCTTGATGCCGGACGACGATGCGGGGGGGGTCGGTCCGCCGGCCGTCGAGCCCCAAATCGCGGACCCATCCCCCGAAGCGCGCGCGCCCCAGCTCCGCCCGGTCCGGCCGGAGCACCATGAGCATCCGCTCCTGGGATTCCGACAGCATCATCTCGTAGGCGGTCATGCCGGGCTCGCGCTGCGGCACCGCGTCGAGCTCGAGCTCGATGCCGACGCCGCCGCGCCCGGCCATCTCCACCGACGACGACGTCAGGCCGGCCGCCCCCATGTCCTGGATGGCGACGATCGCGTCGGTCCGCATCAGTTCGAGACAGGCCTCGATCAGCAGCTTCTCGGTGAACGGATCGCCGACCTGCACCGTCGGACGCTTCGCTTCGGCGTCGGCGGCGAATTCGGCCGATGCCATCGTGGCGCCATGGATGCCGTCGCGGCCGGTGCGCGCGCCGACATAGACGACCGGGTTGCCGACGCCCGCCCCGGCGCTGACGAAGATCCGGTCGCGCCGCCCGATGTCGCCCCGTGAATGCCGTCCCGCCCGGTCTTCGACCCGACATACACCACCGGATTGCCCACCCCCGCCGCCGCCGACAGGAAAATCCGGTCCGCCGGCGCGATCCCCACCGTCATCGCGTTGACCAGCGGGTTGCCGTCATAGGCGGAATGGAAATTCACCTCGCCGCCCACCGTCGGCACGCCGACGCAGTTGCCGTAGCCGCCGACGCCGCGCACCACCCCGTCTACCACCCGCTTCGTCACCGCCAGCGCCGGATCGCCGAACCGCAGCGCGTTCAGGTTGGCGACCGGCCGCGCCCCCATCGTGAACACGTCGCGCAAGATGCCGCCCACACCGGTCGCGGCACCCTGATACGGCTCGATGAACGACGGATGGTTGTGGCTCTCCATCTTGAACACCGCCGCCAAGCCGTCACCAACATCCACCACGCCGGCATTCTCGCCCGGCCCATGGATCACCCAAGGCGCCGTCGTCGGCAACATGCGCAGCCAGACCCGCGAGCTCTTGTACGAACAGTGCTCGGACCACATCACCGAAAAAATGCCCAGCTCCGTCAGGCTCGGCACCCGCCCCATGATGGCCAACACCCGGCCATACTCCTCCGCACTCAACCCGAACTCCCGCGCTAACGATTCATCAACGGCGCGTTGCATGGTGGGCTCCTAGGGAGGAAGGCGAGCGTAAGGAAGGCAAGGGCTCTGCCCTTGACCCGCCAAGGGCCGGCGGCCCTTGGATCCCGATTCTAAATGCACCAATATTCATAGTGAAAATACATGCGAGCGCGACGACAATGATAGAACAGCCTCGCTTGGTCACGTGGGAGTGATTTGCCTGATGACGTTAGACAATTGATCAGCGTGGCTGATTTTCATAAAGATCGAAAGCAGTCAATTCACAAATCTCATCCGAAAGCTCAATGACCGTATAATTTCCTATCAGTTCAATAGGACGGTCGCCGTCCTTACCACCAATAATCCAGTAGCCCATGTCCATTGCGGAGACGTTGGCGAACACTGACCCTCGAAATGTCGTGCATTTGAAGCCATGTCGGTGGCCAAACGTGTGCAGCGCGATGCCTGGAATGTAGTCACCGAGCCGATAGCACCGATCGTGAGTTATCGCCACCGTTCGCCTACCCAACGCGCCAGATTGCTTCCAGGTATCTGTCATTGATTCAATGTTTTCGCGCATGATCTGATTGGAAGCTATTGGCCGAGGCGGCGGCGTATAGTTCTTGTGCCAGATCGGCAGGTCACATGGCTGCAGTCTTACACTGATCGGGTTTCTACCCCAATTTGAGTCACAACCGCTAAATCCGACAAAAGTGTAGTTCTCAAGCGTTACGGCTCGACCGTGAAGATGCTGCCCGATACCCAGATCTTCGTCATACGAAAGTTTGTGGTCCCAATTGCCGTAAACATACAGAATTGGACATTCAAAATAAGCAAGTGGAGCAAGAACGTCTCTTGCACTGACATCTAGTCCGGATATATCGCCAGCAACAATGAGGGCATCAAACCGCGGTTGCTCCAGACTTATCAGCCGCTCGATCGGTTGCAGATGCCCATGAATGTCTGAGATTGCCAAGATACGCACGCTCTAGGCCCCTTGCCTTGCCGTCAAGCCGCCAACAAAGCCGCCGCGAGGCCGCTGAACAGCGGCAGCCCGTCGGTCCCGCCCGTCGCCTCGTCGACCAGGTTCTCCGGGTGCGGCATCAGCCCGAGCACGCGCAGCCCGCTGTCGAACACTCCGGCGATGGCGTTGCGGCTGCCGTTCAGGTTGGCGCTCTCCGCGAGCCTGCCGTCCGGCGCGACGTAGCGGAACGCTACCCGGCCGTCGCCTTCAAGCGTCGCCAGCGTCTCGTCGTCGGCGAAATAGTTGCCGTCGCCATGCGCCATCGGGGCGCGCAACACGTCGCCCTGGCGCCAGAAGCGGGTGAACGCGGTGTCATCGCGTTCGCAGCGCAGGCAGCAGTCGCGCGACAGGAAGCGCAGGCCGGCGTTGCGCAGCAGCGCGCCGGGCAGCAATCCGGCTTCGGTGAGGATCTGGAAGCCGTTGCAGATGCCGAGCACGTAGCCGCCGCGCGCCGCCTGTGCCGCCACCGCCGGCATGATCGGCGCGTGCGCCGCCATCGCGCCGGCGCGCAGGTAGTCGCCATGGCTGAACCCGCCGGGTAGCACGACGAGATCGGCCGCCGGCAGCACGGTCTCGCGGTGCCAGACCATCACCGGCGCCCGCCCGGTCGCCCGCGTGAGCGCGATCGCCACGTCGCGCTCGCGGTTGGTGCCGGGAAAGACGATGATCGCGCTGTTCACGACGGGAGGCCTCCGTAGCTGCCTGGCAAGATTTCTAGCGTGGAAGCGGGATGCAAGCCAGAAACGGCCAGACCGGCTCTCAGCCCGCCAGGCCCGACACCGTGCCCAAATCCCGCGCCAGCGCGTCGACCTGCTCGGGGTCGGCATCCCAGGCGAACATGAAGCGCGCCGCGCCGCCGATGAAGGTGTAGAAGGTCCAACCCATGTCGCGCAGCGCCGCCTGCTGCGCCTCGCTCGCCCGCACGAAGACGGCGTTCGCCTGCACCGGGAACATCACCGACAGGCCCGGCAGGTCGGCAATGCGCGCGACGAGGCGCTCGGCGCAGGCATTGCCGTGCCGGGCGTTGGCGAGCCAGGCGCCGCTTTCCAGCATGCCGACCCAGGGTGCCGCGAGGAAGCGCATCTTGGAGGCGAGCTGGCCGGCCTGCTTGCAGCGGTAGTCGAAATCCTCGGCGAGCCTGCGGTCGAAGAACACGATGGCCTCGCCGGCCGCCATGCCGTTCTTGGTGCCGCCGAAGCACAGCACGTCGACCCCCGCCCGCCAGGTCATCTCCGCCGGGGTAGCGGCGAGGCTGGCGCAGGCATTGGCGAAGCGCGAGCCGTCCATGTGCAGGTGCAGACCGAGCTCGCGGCAGGTCGCCGAGATGGCGCCGAGTTCGGCCAGGCTGTAGACCTGCCCGGTCTCGCTGGGCTGGGTGAGCGTGACGACGCGCGGCTTCGGGAAGTGGATGTCGCTGCGCGCCGTCGCGACGGCCCGTATCGCCTCCGGGCTCAGCATGCCGGATTGCGTTTTCGCGGTCAGCAGCTTGGCGCCGCCGGAGAAGAACTCCGGCGCGCCGCACTCGTCGGTCTCGACATGCGAGGCGTCCGAACAGATGACGCTGTGGTAGGATCGGCACAGCGCCGCCAAGGCGAGCGAGTTCGCCGCCGTGCCGTTGAAGGCGAAGAACACCTCGCACTCGGTCTCGAACAGGGCGCGGAAAGCGTCCGCGGCCCGCGCCGTCCAGGCATCGTCGCCATAGGCGCGCATCGAACCGAGATTGGCCGCCGCCATCGCGTCCCAGGCCTCGGG
>CAXTSD010000245.1:0-4598 GCA_964246775.1 uncultured Acetobacteraceae bacterium
CCGAGGCGCGTTTTCACGAGGCGCTGACCGAGGTTGGCGACGCCGGCTCGCGCGCCGCGCGCCCGGTCGAGGCGATGCTGGCCGGGCTGCCGCCGGCCGAGGGCGCGCGGCTGGTGTTCATCGACGGGCGCTACCGAGAGGATCTGTCGATCGAGCCGACGGGTGCCGCGTTCCGCAGGTTTGCCGCGTCCGGCGATTTTGGCCGTCTCGCGCGGCCTGATCGGCAGCCGCTGGTGGCGCTCAACACCATGCTCGCCGAGGATGGCATGCTCTCGACGTCGCCGACGGCGTTGATGCCGGCACGTTGCAGCTGGTCAGCATCGGCGTCGACGTCGACGGCACCGCGATCGGCTTTCACCCGCGCCACATGATCCGCCTCGGCGCCGACGCGAAGCTGGCGCTGATCGAGATCTCGCTTGGCCAGGGCAGGTATTTTCACAATCCGGTCACCGAGATCCGGCTGGCGCAAGGTGCGATGCTCACGCATGTTCGGCTGCAGGCCGAGGCGGCATCGGCATTCCACCTGGCGACGCTGTATGTCGACGTCGCCGAGGGCGCGACCTATGACAGCTTCTGCCTCAATGTCGGGGCGCGGCTCGCGCGCGTCGAGATGCATGCGACGCTGAGCGGCGTCGACGCCTCGGCGCATCTTAACGCGGCGCAGATGCTGCGCGGCAGCCAGCATGCGGATTTCACCACCGTGGTGCGTCATCAGGCGCCGCGTGGCACCTCGCGGCAGACGGTGAAGAACGTGCTGGCCGAGCGCTCGCGCGGCGTGTTCCAGGGCAAGATCGAGGTTGCCCGCGACGCGCAGCAGACCGACGGCTACCAGATGAACCAGGCGCTGCTGCTCTCGCCGGATGCCGAGATCGACAGCAAGCCGCAGCTCGAGATCTTTGCCGACGACGTCAAGTGCTCGCATGGCGCGACGGTCGGCGAGCTCGACGAGGAGCAGTTGTTCTATCTGCGCAGCCGCGGCGTGCCGGAAGGCGAGGCGCGGGCGCTGCTGGTGCGCGCCTTTCTCGCCGAGGCGTTCGAGCCGGTGCGGCACGAGGCGGCGCGCGCCATGCTGGAGCGGGCGGTCGATGGCTGGTGGGCGCTCGCATGAACCAGATGCTGGCGCCTGTGCGCGGCTTTGACGTCGAGCGGGTGCGCGCCGACTTCCCGATCCTGAGCGAGACCGTGCGCGGCAAGCCGCTCGTCTTCCTCGACAGCGCCGCCTCGGCGATGAAGCCGCGTCCGGTGATCGACGCGATGGTGCATGCGATGGAGCACGAATACGCCAACGTGCATCGTGGCCTGCACTGGATGAGCGAGCGCACGACGGATGCCTATGAGGGCACCCGCGACCTGGTCGCCGGCTTGCTCGGCGCGCCGTCGCGCAACGAGATCGTGTTCACGCGCAACAGCACCGACGCGATCAACCTGGTCGCCCAGAGTTTCGGCCGGCATCTGCTGCAGCCGGGGCAGGCGGTGCTGCTGAGCGAGATGGAGCACCACGCCAACATCGTGCCGTGGCAGATGCTGCGCGACGCGCACGGCATCGAGCTGCGCGTCGCCCGGGTCAGCGACGCGGGCGAGCTCGACATGGCCGATGTCGAGCGCAAGCTCGAGGATGGGCGCGTCGGTTTGGTCGCGATCACCCACATGTCGAACGTGCTCGGCAGCTACACGCCGGCCGAGCGGCTGTGTTCGGCAGCGCACGCGCATGGGGCGCGCGTCCTGCTGGACGGCAGCCAGGCGGTAGTGCATCGTCGGATCGACGTGCAGGCGATCGGCGCCGATTTCTACGTCTTCACCGGCCACAAGCTGTATGGCCCGACCGGGATCGGCGTGCTGTGGGCGCGCAAGGAGCTGCTCGAGGCGATGCCGCCGGTCAGCGGCGGCGGCGACATGATCGCGACGGTGAGCTTCGAGCGCTCGACCTGGGCGCACGTGCCGCACAAGTTCGAGGCGGGCACGCCGGCGATCATCGAGGCGATCGGGCTGGGGGCCGCGATACGCTACGTCGAGGCGATCGGCTATGACGCGATGGCGGCGCATGAGGCGGCGCTGACCGAGCACGCGCTGGCCCGGCTGTCGCGGATCGAGGGCTTGCGCGTGCTTGGGCAGGCGCAGGATCGCGGCGGCGTCATCTCGTTCACCCTGCGTGGGGCGCATGCGCACGACGTGGCGACGTTGCTTGATCGCAACGGAATTGCGGTGCGCGCCGGCACGCATTGCGCCGAGCCGCTGATGCACAGGCTCGGCGTCGACAGCACGGCGCGGGCGAGCTTCGGCGTCTACACGACGATCGGCGAGATCGATGCGCTCGCCGACACGCTCGAGCGCATCCAGGGCTTTTTCGCCTGAGCATGTTCGACTCGCTTCGCGACCTCTATCAGGAGGTGATACTCGATCACGGTCGCAGCCCGCGCCACATGCGCCGGCTCGAGCCGTTCGACGCCGAGGCGCGAGGCGACAACCCGCTATGCGGCGACCGCGTCAGCGTGCGCGTCAGGCGTGGCGCCGATGGGCGGCTCGCCGACGCGGCGTTCGAGGCGCGCGGCTGCGCCATCTGCATCGCGTCCGCCGACCTGATGACCGCGCTTGCCATCGGCCGGGGCGATGACGAGATACGCCTGGCCGGCGACGCGTTCGAGCGTATGCTGCAGACCGGCGAGCCCGAGCAGGCGCCGGCGCTGATCGACAGCCTGCGCCCGCTGGCGGGGGTACATGAGTATCGCTCGCGCATACGCTGCGCGACGTTGCCCTGGACGGCGCTGCGCGCGGCGCTGGATGACGCGAGCGCGGCGCGTGATGAAGCAGGCGCGCCACGAGTGGCGGGTGATGAAGCAGGCGCGCCGCGCGCGGTGCGGGGAGAGGTGTGATGTCCGAAATAGCCGCTGACGCCAATGTCGGCGTCTGGACACCGGAAGGCGAAGTTCCGGCGGAGATCGCCGAGACCGCGCTGATCGACGCGATCGCGACCGTGTTCGACCCGGAGATCCCGGTGAACATCTACGAACTCGGCCTGATCTACGCGATCGACATACGCGATGACGGGTTTGTCCACGTTGAAATGACGCTGACCGCGCCGGGTTGTCCGAGTGCCCAGGAGCTGCCGGTGATGGTGCGCGATGCGCTGCTCAGGGTGCCCGGCGTCATCGACGCGGCGGTCGACACCGTCTGGGACCCGCCCTGGGACCAGTCGCGCATGACCGAAGAGGCGCGGCTCGCGCTCAACATGTTCTGAGAGGGCGGTGATGAGCACAACACATTCGGCGGATGCGACGAAGCCGGCGCGGCGCGCGTTGCCGCCATTGCTGACGATGACAGACAGCGCCGCCGAGCGGCTGGCGGCGCTCTACGCCGGCGGGCAGGACGGCATGACCTTGCGCATCGCCGTCAGCACCAAGGGTTGCTCAGGCATGTCCTACGACATGAGCTGGGTCGGGCAGGCGGGTCCTGGCGACGAGGTCGTGCAGGATCACGGGTTGACGCTGCTGGTCGATCGCAAGGCGACGCTGTTCCTGATCGGCACGGTGATGGATTACGAGAGCAAGCAGCTCACCTCGGGGTTCACCTTCAGCAATCCGAACGAGAAGGGCCGTTGCGGTTGCGGCGAGAGCTTTCACGTCTGACGAACAGGCTGACGCTCTCGACCTGGGCGGACCACAGGAACTGGTCGATCGGGGTGCAGCGTTCGAGCCGGTAGCCGCCGGCGCGCAGCAGCGCCGCGTCACGCGCCAAGGCGCCGGGATTGCAGCTTACATAGGCGATCCGCGCCACGCCTGACGAGGCGAGGGCGGCCATCTGCGGACCGGCGCCGGCATAGGGCGGATCGAGCACTGCGAGTGCCGCGCCGGCGAGGTCGCGCGCGCCGAGCGGCTGGCGCGCGAGGTCGCGTTGCGTCACCGTGATGCGCCCCGGGGCCGCCGAGCGACGCAAGGCGGCGACGGCGGCGGCGTCCATTTCATAGGCCAGCACGCGCGAGGTCCTGGCCAGCGCGTGGGTGAGCGTGCCGATCCCGGCGAACAGCTCGACGACGACGGCGCGCGCCGTGGGCGCTTCGGGCAGGCAGGCGAGCACGGCGGCGACGATCGCCGCCTCGCCTTCGCGCGACGCCTGCAGGAACACGCCGGGCGGCGCCTCGACCGACGCGGCCCCGAAGCGGATCAGCGACGGGCGGAGCTGGCAGGCGGTCTCGACCGGTCCGCTTGCTGGTGCGGTGGCGATGCGGCTGATGCCGTTCGCCTCGGCGAAGGCGGCGAGACGCTGGCGGTCGGTGGTGGTGAGCGCGCCGTCGGTGCGCAGCAGCAGGTCGGGGCCGCTGTCGAGCAGGTTGAGCACGGCCGAGCCGTCGCGCTTCAGCGCCTCGAGCCGCAACGCCGTCCGCTGCAACTCCGGCAGCACGGCGAGCAAGGCCGGGTCGAGCACCCGGCAGCCGGGTATCGCGACGATGTCGGCCGAGCGCCGGCGGTGCAGGCCGAGCGACAGGCCGCCGCTGGTGCGCCTCAGTGCGAGGTCGATGCGTCGGCGGGCGGCGGGCGGCGTGCGGGCGAGCGGCGCCAGTGACGGTGCGGCGAACCCGGCCCGCTCGCGCGCGCCGGCGACGC
>CAXTSD010000246.1:0-4576 GCA_964246775.1 uncultured Acetobacteraceae bacterium
CTGCCGGCGCTGCTGGCGCTGCCGAGCACCGCCGGCTGGCCGGTCGAGGGGTCGATCGCGCCGGCCTGTGCCGGCACGCTGAAGCCGGCGATGACCTGCACCGCGGCATTGCTCACCGGGTAGAGGCGCGAGGCGGTAAAGGCGAGGCTGCCGGGGCTGATCAGCGCCGCCGTGGGCCCGGACGTCGCGCCGAGGAAGCGGATGTCGCCGGCGCTCACGAAGCGCGCCGCGCTGAACCCCGCGGTGTCGTAGCCGCGCACCGGCGTCGCGCCGTTCCTCGAATTGAGGGCGACCGGGTCGTTGATGCCGAACAGCACCGCGTTCGCGATGTCGATCGTTCCGGCGGTGACGGCGAGGCTGCCGTTGCCGGTCTGCAGCGACGGCGCCCAGGAGCGCGGGTTGCTCAGGTCGAGCGGGTTGAAGTTGAGCAGCCCCGAGCCGGCGCCGGGCAGGCTGACGCCGTCGAGCAGCACGTAGGGTGCCGCGAGCGACACGTTGCCGTTCGGGTCGCTGTCGCCGACGGCGAGCGCGTGCAGGGCGAGGCTGCGGCCGGCGGCGAGCTGCACGTCGCCCTGGAAGGCGAGCGTGTCGCCGGCGGTGAGCGAGACCTGGTCGAAGCCGCCGGCCGCGACCTGGGCTGCGCTGATCCGGGTCTGGCCGACCGGGATCGGGCTCGCCGGCGAGCCGGCGACGAGGTCGGCCGGCAAGCGCTCGCGGTCGCGGCCTGACTGACCAGGATGTCGCGCGGCACGCGCAGGGTGTCGGGGACGGCAAACCTGAGGCCGGTGCCGATCAGCTTCTGCACCGCGGCCGCCGCCGTCTCGATGGTGAGCACGCCGCCCGATCCGCCGGGCCCGCCGGCGGCGGCGCTGAGGCTGCCGTCGGCGTAGATGCCGGTCTGCGAGCGCAGCGTGATCGCGCCGCCATCCGAGGCAGCCGCGACCGGCGCCCGCGCCGCGACTTGCGACTGGCCGAGTTCGGCGAGCGACAGCACCGGCGAGGTGCCGGCGAGCAGATCGGTCGTCGCGGCAGTGCCCGAGGCGTTGAGCTTTGCTCCCGGGCGAATGATGACGGCCGCCGCCGTGCTGATCGCGTTGCCGTTGCTGTCGGTGCCGCCGCGGCTGCCGAGCACGATGCTGCCGCCGGCTGGCGCGAGGCCGATCGTGCGGCCGTAGGTGTCCTGTCCGCTCGCCGCCTGCGCCGACGCGTCGAGCACCGCCTCGCCGCCGACCCAGATCGACTGGCCTTGCACGTAGTGCAGCGCGCCCGCGCTCACGCTGTCGTAGCTGTCGTTGACGAGGGCGATGCTGCCGCCCGGCGCGTGGATGGCGCCGAGGGCGGTGACCTGGCCGGCCGCTTCGACCGTCACCGACTGGCCGGCATCGACGCTGATCGTGCTGCCGCGGCCGAGCTGGACGGTGCCGCCGGTCGCGTTGACGCCGCTCGCCAGCACCGAGCTCAGGGTGAGGCTGGCGCCGGCGCGCTGAACCAGCCGGGCGCGCTGGTTGTCGTCGATGTATTCGGGCAGCAGCACCAGCGGCAATGCCTGGCCGGGATCGCCGCTCGGCGCCGTCAGCGTCTGGTCGGTGAAGCGGTAGACCGGCTCGCTCACGGTGAGCGCGAGCCCGGCGCGTACGTTGACCGACTGCGTGCCGTTGACGACGTAGTTCGAGAAGCCCTGGCTGAACAGCGACGGCGGCAGCACCAGCTGCGCGGTGCTCGGCAGGCTCAGCGCAATGCGGCTCGTATTGCCGCTGGCGGTGACGCCGAGATCGGCGAGGCTCGGCTCGGCGGTGCTGATCCGGCTGCTGGCGAGGGAGGCCGGAGGCGCGAGGTCGGAGACGTTGTCGGAGATCTGCACCGCCGGCGCGCTGATCGAGAGCGTGCCGCCGCCGGAGACGCCGTAGCCGCGCAGCGTGCCGGCGATGATCGGCGTGCTCGGCGTCGCCGGCGCGATGCCGCCGAGTGCGGCGTCGGCGACCAGCGTGATCGAGCCGCCGGCACCGGCGATGGTGCCGCCGGCGCTGGTGACGGCGCCGCCCGACGAGGTGTCGATCAGGCTGCCGGGGCGCAGGATCAGCGAGCGGGTCGAGGACAGCGCGACGGTGCCGCCGTTCACGTGCGCCTGGCCGCCGGCGTTGCCCGGGTCGAGCTCGCGGTTGGAGAACCGGCCGCGCACGTCGATCGCCGCACCGGTCTCAAGCGTGATGTCGGCGAAGCTCCCGGCACCGTTCGGCACCGCCTGCAGGGCGTTGTCGACCGGCGAGGTATACTGGTTGCTGACATTGACCGAGCCGTGGCGGGCGGTGAGCGTGCCGGCGATGTCGGTGGTCTCGGCGATCACGGTGAGCGCGGCGCCGTCGGCGAGCGCGAGCGGCGCGTTGATCAGGACGTTGCCGGTGGTCGCGAGCGTCAGCGCCCCGAGCCCGGTCGCGTCGAGCGAGGCGGCGTCGAGGTGGATGGCGCCGAGCGCTGCGTTCGGCAGCGGCGTCGAGAGCGACAGCGCCGAGGATTGGGCGGCCGCGCTGCCGGCGGCGATGGTGACGTCGGTCGCGTAGAGCGCGTTCGACAGGCCGATGGCGGTGTCGCGCCCGACCGTCAGCGCGCCGGGTGCGGCGACCACCGCCTGGCCAAGCAGGAACGGGTCGCCGCCGGGCAGGCTCGCCGGACGCGGCGAGGATTGCAGCGGCCCGTTCGCGACGCCGCCGTCGATCGTCGCGTCGAGCAGCGCCGTCGGGCTGCTGACGATCACCTGGCCGGCATCGCGGCCGACGACGTAGCCGGCCTGGTAGGTGCTCGGCGGGGCGACCAGCGGGCTGCTGTAGGTCTGGCTGACGCCCCAGCGGGCATGCTGGACCGTGGCGCCGGTGTAGATGCCGGTGTAGTCGAGCGTCGCCGGCGCGGTGTTGATGTCGTGCAGCGTGCCGTCGGTGGCGCGCAGCCAGGTGTTGGCCAGCATCCCGCTCTGGTACTGCACGACGCCGCCGGCGATGTTCAGCACCGAGCCGGGCTGCGCCACCACGGCGTTCGAGGACAGCGTGATGGTGCCGCCGATGGTCGACCACTCGGCGATGCCGTGGCCGACATTGGCGAGCTCGCCGCTCACCTCGAGCAGGCCGCCCGCGGTGTAGTCGCGTGCCGAGGGATAGGCGGCGGAGGCGGGGGCGGCGACGAGCTGGCGTATGTCGACGCTCGCATTGGCGCTGCTCAGCCTGCCGCTGTCGCGGTTGACCGGCGCGTCGCGCAGCTCGAAACCCTGGATGTTGACGGCGAGCTGGTTCGCCGACATCGGCAGCGAAACGTCGGGCAGGCCGGAGACGTCGATCACCGCGCCGCTCTCGAGCAGGATGCGGCTCGAGGTCTTGAGGGTCGTGGCAGCTGCCGCGCCGACGCCAGCGGCGTTGCCGGCGCTGACCGCGACCTGGCCGGCCTGCGCCATGGTCAGCGAGCCGTTGGCGAAGCGCACCGTGCCGCCCGAGGTGATCTCGATGCGCGACTGGTTCTGGATGTCGGCGATCGCCGCCTGGTTGTCGAGCGGCAGTGCGCCGGGGGCGAGCCTCGCCACGTTATCGGTCGCCGAGTTGGCGAGCGCCCCGGCACGCTCAGCATCGAGCGCGGTGGTCGGGTCGGACGTGTCGGGGGCGACCAGGGTCAGGCTGCCCGGCGCGAGCGTCACGTTCGCGGTGACGTCGCTGGCATTGGTGAGCAGGTGGATGGTGCCGCGCTGGTTGACCGTCGTCGTCGCCATCAGGACGCCGGTCTCGGTAACGGTGCGGCCGACCAGGGTGATGTCGCCGGTGGTCGCGGTGATCAGGCCGTCGTTCTGCGCCGCCTGCACGAAGCCGGCGGGCGGACGCGCCTCGACCTCGATGCCGCGCGTCGTCGGCACGCTGCCGGTGGCGGTGCCCGAGCCCGGGGTGAGGACGAAATCCTGGCCGGCGGCGAGCACGGTCTGGCCGTTCGGGGTGGTGATCTGGCCGGCGTTGCCGACGCTTGCCCCCATCAGCAGCACGAAGCCGCCGCCGTTGAGCGCCGCCGTCGGCGTGTTGGTGGTGATCTCTGCCCCGGCCTGCACCTCGACCGGCGCGGCGGCGCCGGTGAAACTCGGCAGGAAGGCACCGTTTGTTTGCTGGCTGAAGATGCCGCGCGTCGGGTCGAGAAAGTTCGCGGTATTGATGTCCGCGCTCGAGGCGAGCAGCGCGCCGACATTGACCTCTGACGCGCCGCCGAAGATCACGCCGTTGCGGTTGATCACGTAGACTTGGCCAGGGGCGGTGATCTGGCCAAGGATCCGGCTCGGCCGCGCCGCCGGATCGCTCACCCGGTTGAGCGCGACCCAGGTATTGGCGGCGGGCCCGCCGGCGCTCTGGTCGAAGGCGAGCGTGGTGTTGCGGCCGACGTTGAAGCTCGACCAGTTGAGCACCGCGCGCGGCGCGTCCTGACGCACGGTGACCGTGGTGCGGCCGGCGAGCACCGATTGCGGCATCGTGGGCAGGTGGGCGCCGGCGAAACCGAGCCGGGCGTCCCGCAGCAGGCCGCCGGGGACAAGGCCGTCCGGCACCGCGGCGGGTGCGGC